>NZ_JBHVAK010000076.1:0-26537 GCF_042667085.1 Nocardia sp. NPDC057353 | reverse complement strand
AGTGGGCGAAGTGTATGCGCCGAAGGCGCGAGTCTCGCCCGCTCGGGCGCGAGCCCCCGGAGGGCGCGAACCCCGTCGTGCCGGAGGCGCGACAAAACAACACCTGCCAGACTGGTCGGCATGCCCGCGACAGACGCCACGACGGATGGTGCCGTCGCGCGGGTGCACGCGACGGTGGCGGCCGCGCGGGACGGGGTGATCGGGCTCTCGCACGCGCTGCACGCGGAGCCGGAGCTCGCGTTCGCCGAGGTACGCAGCGCCGCGGCGACAATCGAGCCACTGCGCGAGCGCGGTTTCGCCGTGCGCACCGGCGTCGCCGGGCTGCCCACCGCCTTCCGCGCGGTGTACGGCAGCGGCGAGCTGACCGTCGGGCTCTGCGCGGAGTACGACGCGCTGCCGGAGATCGGCCACGCCTGCGGGCACAACATCATCGCGGCCGCCTCGGTGGGTGCCGGGCTCGCGCTCGCCGACGTCGCCGACGAACTCGGGCTCACCGTCGTGGTGCTCGGCACCCCGGCCGAGGAGAGCGGCGGCGGCAAGGTGATCATGCTGGACCAGGGCGTCTTCGACGACCTGGCGCTGGCCATGATGGTGCACCCCGGCCCGTACGACATCGCGGGCGCCCGCTCGCTGGCGCTCAGCGATATCTCGGTACTGTTCCGCGGCCGCGAGGCGCACGCCAGCGCGGCGCCGGAGCGCGGCCGCAACGCGGGCGACGCCGCCACCGTCGCCCAGGTGGCGCTCGGGCTGCTGCGCCAGCACCTCGGCCCCGGTCAGCAACTGCACGGTATAGTCAACGACGGTGGCGTGGCCCCCAATATCGTGCCCGGACGTGCGGAATTGCTGTATTACCTCCGCGCAGCCGATTCCGCATCGCTCGACGAGCTGACGCGTCGGGCGTCGGATTGCTTCGCGGCGGGCGCCCTCGCGACCGGCTGCACCCACGAGATCCGAACGCTCGCGCCGACGTACACCGAGCTGACCCCGGATCCGGCGCTGCTCGCGGTGTACCGCGAGCAGATCACCGGCCTCGGCCGGACGCCGCTGCCGCCGGAGTTCGAGGCGCAGCGGCCGCTCGGCAGCACCGACATGGGCAACGTCACCAATATCGTCCCTGGCATCCACCCGGTCATCGGTATCGAGGCGGGCGGCGCCGTGACGCACCAGCCGGAGTTCGCCGCGGCCTGCGTCACCGCCTCCGCCGACCGCGCGGTGCTGGACGGCGCGGTCGCGCTGGCCTGTACCGCCGTGGCCGTTGCCCGCGATGAGCAACACAGGAGCAGTCTTTTGCAGCGACTCGTTCGACGACAGGAGGACATTCGGTGAGCACGAGCGGTCATCTGGTGCGGTCGGGCCGGAACGTGGTTGACACGTGGCTGGCCGAGCACCAGGTGGACCTGGTCCAGTGGCGCAGGCACATCCACGCGAACCCCGAGCTGTCGCGGACCGAGTTCGCGACCACGGAGTTCGTCGCCGCCTGGCTGACCAAGGCGGGGCTGGCGCCGCGGGTGCTACCCGGCGGCACCGGCCTGCTCTGCGACATCGGCCCGGAGGGGCCGCGGATCGGGCTGCGCGCCGACATGGACGCGCTACCGCTGCAGGAGTTCACCGGCCTTCCCTTCTCCTCCACCGTTCCCGGCGTCGCGCACGCCTGCGGCCACGACGCGCACACCACCATCCTGCTCGGCACCGCACTCGCGCTGGCCGACGCCGACCTGCCGGTGGGCGTGCGGTTCGTCTTCCAGCCCGCCGAGGAGGTCATGCCCGGCGGCGCCATCGACGTGGTCGCCACCGGCGCCATGCGGGGCGTGGACCGGATCTTCGCGCTGCACTGCGACCCGCGGCTCGAGGTCGGCCGGGTCGGGGTCAGGGTCGGGGCGATCACCTCGGCCGCGGACACCGTCGAGCTGGTGCTCGACTCGCCCGGCGGGCACACCTCGCGGCCGCACCTGACCAGCGACCTGGTGTACGCCATCGGCACCGTCATCACCGGGCTGCCCGGCATGCTCAGCCGCCGGATCGACCCGCGGACCAGCACCGTCATGGTGTGGGGCGCGGTGAGCGCGGGCAAGGCGCCGAACGCCATCCCGCAGACCGGCATGCTCACCGGCACCGTGCGCACCGGCGACCACGCCACCTGGGAGCTGCTGGAGCCGCTGGTCCGCGAGATCGTGGACGCGCTGCTCGCCCCGACCGGCGTGCGCTACCAGCTCAACTACAAGCGCGGCGTGCCGCCGGTGGTGAACGACGAGCGCTCCACCCGGATGTTCGAGGCCGCGATCAACGAGCTCGGCCCCGGCGCGCTCGCCGACACCCCGCAGTCCGGCGGCGGCGAGGACTTCTCCTGGTACCTGGAGGAGGTGCCGGGCGCCATGGCCAGGCTCGGCGTCTGGTCCGGCACCGGCGAGCAGCTCGACCTGCACCAGCCCACCTTCGACATCGACGAGCGCGCGCTCGCCGTCGGCGTGCGGGTGCTCAGCAATATCGTGCTGCAGGCCGGGCGCTAGACCGAGAAGTTGCCCGGCCCGACATTGCGGCTGTTCCTGGTCCGCAGCGCGTGCACGTACTCGCCGGGGGCGCCCGCCTTCTCCGCCGCGTCGGCCATCACGCCGAGGTAGCGCGCGGAGGGCAGGCCGCCCTCGTACGCGTCGAGCACGTAGAGCCAGGCCAGCACCGGCTCGGAGCCGCTGCCCGCGCTCGGGGTGACGCGCAGCCGGATCTTCTTGTGGATGCCGAAGTCCGAGCCCTCCCAGCGGTCCAGCCGCTCCTCGTCCTCCGGGGAGACGTCGTAGAGCACGACGAAGACCCGGGAGCCGGGCTCCTCGACGACGGTCGCCAGCGGACCCTCCCAGCCGATGTCGTCACCGGCGAAGGTCAGCCGCCACCCCTCCAACCAGCCCGTTCCCGACATCGGGGAGTGCGGACAGCGCTCGAGCATCTGTGTGGAGTCCATGTTGGATCCGTAGGCGGCGTATATCGGCACCAGGAGAGCGTATCCAATGCCGCCGCCGCGGCGATCGGGTCCCGCCGGACCGGCGCAGCACCCCGGCGCGGCTGCCCCGCCGCGCGGGCTGCCGAGCCGGTCCGAGCTCGGCCGATTACGGTTGTCCCTGACCTCGGAGATCCCGGGACCAGCACGAGCGAGAGGTGACCCATGACCCGCATCGCGATCATCGGCGGCGGCCCGGCCGGCTACGAGGCCGCGCTGGTGGCGGCGCAGCACGGGGCGGCGGTGACGCTGGTCGACTCGGACGGCATCGGCGGCGCCTGCGTGCTCTGGGACTGCGTCCCCTCGAAGACCTTCATCGCCTCCACCGGCATCCGCACCGACCTGCGCCGGGCCCGCGACCTCGGCATCACCCTCGACCCGGACCAGGCCGGGGTGCGGCTGCCCGAGGTGAACCACCGCGTCAAGGCGCTGGCGCTGGCGCAGTCCTCGGACATCCGCTCCAAGCTGCAGGCCGCCGGGGTCACCGTGCTGCCCGGGAACGGCTCGCTGCTGGAGCCGGTCGGCCGGGCCGAGCACCGGGTGCTGGTCCGGGACGGCGACGGCGCCGAACAGGTGATCGACGCCGAGGTGGTGCTGATCGCCACCGGCGCGAGCCCCCGGGTGCTGCCCGGCGCGGAGCCGGACGGCGAGCGCATCCTGACCTGGCGGCAGCTCTACGACCTCGACGAGTTGCCGGAGACCCTGGTCGTGGTCGGCTCCGGCGTGACCGGCGCGGAGTTCGTCTCGGCCTACACCGAGCTCGGCGTGCGGGTGAAGCTGGTCTCCAGCCGCGACCGGGTGCTGCCCGGCGAGGACGCGGACGCCGCGCTGGTGCTGGAGGACGCGCTCGCCGAGCGCGGCGTCGAGCTGGTCAAGCACGCCCGCGCGGACGCCGTCGAGCGCACCGCGGACGGCATCGTGGTGAAGCTCTCGGACGGGCGCACCGTCACCGGCTCGCACGCGCTGATGACCGTCGGCTCCACCCCGAACACCGGCGGGCTCGGGCTGGAGCACGTCGGGATCGAGCTGGACCGCGGCGGCTACCTGCGGGTGGACCGGGTCTCGCGCACCGCCGTCACCGGGATCTACGCCGCGGGCGACTGCACCGGGCTGCTCCCGCTCGCCTCGGTCGCCGCCATGCAGGGCCGGATCGCCATGTACCACGCGCTGGGCGAGGGGGTCAGCCCGATCCGGCTCAAGACCGTCTCCTCGGCGGTCTTCACCCGGCCGGAGATCGCCACCGTCGGGGTGAGCCAGACCGCGATCGACAACGGCGAGACACCCGCGCGCACCGTCATGCTCCCGCTGAACACCAACCCGCGCGCCAAGATGTCCGGGCTGCGCCGCGGTTTCGTGAAGATCTTCTGCAGGCCCGCCACCGGCGTGGTGATCGGCGGCGTCGTGGTCGCGCCGATCGCCTCCGAGCTCATCCTGCCCATCGCGCTGGCGGTGCAGAACAACCTGACCGTGAACGACCTGGCCCAGACCTTCTCGGTCTATCCGTCGCTCACCGGTTCCGTGATCGAGGCCGCACGGCAGCTCATGCGGCATGACGACCTCGACTGACCGGCTCGTGAAAACCAGGTGTCACCTGCGTGAACGCCGTTGTGCGGCAGTGCGGTTGACGCGGTGCGGGCCGCGGTGTCCCGATTGCCCCGGTCGGACAACTGTGGTTCACTCCGTTACGGAGACGTGATCGGCGGGTTGGGTCGCGGCGTTTCGGGGTTGGGGGGTTTCCTCCGGGAACGGCCGTGCTGCCTCCCGTACGGAAAGGGAAAAGCGAAAAGTGAAACATCGTAAGCCGACCCGGGCGCAGCGAGCGATGGCGAGCACCTCGCTGCCGCTGGCGACAGCGGCAGCCGTGGCGACCTTCTTCGCGGCGCCCGCAGGGGCGGTTCCGAACGATCAGCCGACCACACCGGCCACGCCCGCCCCGGTTCAGCCGGGCACCAACGTGACGCCCGAGCAGCAGCCGCAGACGCAGGGCCCGACCCAGCCGGGGACGGGGCCGCAGAGCCAGCAGCCGCAGACGCCGGAGAGCAAGCCGACGCCGAGTCAGCCTGGTGTCACCACGCCCGAGCAGGACCAGGCGCTGCCGGACAAGACCGACCCCAAGCTCAACCGGCCGACCCAGCCCGGTGTGACGACGCCGCGCGTGGCGCCGCTGCCGGTGCCGGGCCAGGAGGGGCAGCCCGCACCTGGCCAGGCCGCTCCCGGCGCGCCCGCACCGGGCCAGGACGCGGTCGCGCCCGACCAGGTGCCTGGCACGCCGCAGGCGCCGGGCGCCCAGGATCAGCCCGCGGCCACCCCGTCCGGCCCCGGCGGCGAGAGCCAGGCCGCGCCGGGCACCGCGCCGCAGAGCCAGGCCCCGCAGGCCGACACCGACTCCGCGCCCACGCAGACCCTGGTGGAGCCGCGCTGGGAGGCGCCGCGCAACGAGAGCGCCCCGCCCGCGCCGGTGGTCGAGATGACCGGCCCGCACGCCGAAGTCGGCGCCGCGGTGGACGGCGGCGCGCTGCTGCCCGGCTACGTGGCCAACACCCACCACTTCAGCAACGAGGCCGGGTACGTCGGCACCGTCGGCTACACCACCCCGACCGGCTCCGGCGAGGCGGGCGTCTCGGTGGAGTTCGTCGACACCAACACGATCCACGTCTCCAGCTTCACCGGCGGCGAGGGGCTGGCCGACGCCAAGTCCAGCGTCGTGCTCGACACCACGCAGGTGAACCTGGCCAAGGCCGCGGTCGAGGACTGGATCAAGGCGCAGCCGGGTGGCGCCGCCGCGCTGGATGCGGCCGCGCAGGTTAAACTTCCGCCGATCGTGCCGCCGGGCGACTCCGCGCCCACGACGGTCAACGTGGGTGGCGTCACCACGCAGTGGGGTGGTTCACTCCAGTACTGACACGTACCGATTGACGGGTGGGGCGGTCGTTCGCGGCCGCCCCATTTCGTGCGTTCGAGAGGATTGGTGTGGGCTCCGAGGGTGATGCCAGAGGCAACGAGTCCGGCCGCGGGCCCGGCTTCGGCCCGCCGGTGCACGGGAGCGAGGGCGCCGACGAGAGCGGCTCCGGCGCTTCCGGTTTCGGGCCTCCGGTGAGCGGCGGCCAGGACGAGCCGACCACCAGGTCGGGGAGCGCGTTCGGCGCCCCGATCGGGCCGGGGCACATCCCGGGCTGGCAGCCGCCCGCGGCCTCGCGGCCGGAGGTGGGGTGGCGGCCCGCGGGCGGGCTGCTGCCCGCGGGCGGGAGCGCCGACGGCGCGGCGCGGCCCGCGAGCCCGCCGACGGCGCGGCAGGCGAGCCCGGCCACGCCGTTCGGTGCGAGCCTGACCGGCGCCGATCCGGACGACCCCGCCGCCCCGACCGTGCGGCACCAGGTGGCCCCGGCCCCCGCCGCGCCTTCGGCGGAGGAGCCGCAGTGGTGGCGGGACGCGGACGAGAGCGGCGGCGTGCCCAAGCCGCCGCCGGTCTCCGACCCGGACGGCCTCGCCTGGTCCGACGACCCGATCGCGCGCAGGCTCGCCCCCGGCGGCTCGACGGTGGTCGAGCGGGCCCCCGCCGCGAACCGCGGCACGCTCTACGGCGCGCTGGCGGCCACGCTCGCGCTGCTGGTCGCGGTGGTGGTGATCGTGGTGACGGTGCGCGGCGGCGGGGACGACAGCGACCCGGTGGCGGCCGCGCCCGCGCCGAGCACCGCCGCGCTGAGCTGCCCGGCCACCGAGGACGGCACGGTCACGGTCGGCAACGGCACCGGCGACACGGCCAGCGGCGCAGGCGCCATCCTCGGGTTCCAGTACGCCTTCTACGTGGAGCGCAGCGGCGACCGGGCCCGCGGGTACGTCGACCCGGACGCCGCCAACATCTCCTCGGCCCCGGTCATCCAGAGCGCTATCGACGAGCAGATCCCGGTGGGGACGACGCACTGCCTGCGGATCACCGAACTCGCCGTCGACACCTTCGAGGTCGATCTCACCGAGCACCGCCCCGATGGCACCACCACCGTCTACGAGCAGACCGTCAGCACCGTGGTGAAGGACGAGAAGCACCTGGTGCACTCCATCGGAAACCGGGCATGATTCTCGAAATGTGAGACGTAGGTTTCACATTCTGGTAGCTCCGTGCGAGAGTGGTACGACATCGCACGGAGGTATCGCCATGTCGCCAACTGCCCCGCCGCTGGCCGGGAAGCTCGCCGGGCTGCGCAGCTCCGCCATTCGTGACCTGCTGGAACTCACCGAGCGGCCGGATGTGCTGAGCCTGGCGGGCGGGCTGCCGGACGCCGACCTGATGCCGCGCGAGCGGATCGCCGCCGCGACCGCCGCCGCGCTCGCCGACCCGCGCAGCCTGCAGTACACCGGCTCGCCGGGGTGGGGGCCGCTGCGCGAGGTGCTCGCCGCGCGCGAGTCGGCGAAGCTGGGCAGGCCGGTGCCGGTCGCCGAGGTCTTCGTGACGCACGGCTCGCAGCAGGCGCTGGCGCTGCTCGCCGAGGTGCTGCTCGACCCCGGCGCGCTGGTCGTGGTCGAGGACCCGGCCTACGTCGGGGCGCTGCAGGTGTTCCGCGCGGCGGGCGCCCGGATCGCGGCGGTGCCGCTGGACGCCGAGGGGATGCGGCTCGACCTGCTCGCCGAGCTGCTCGCCCGCGGCGAGCGCCCGGCCGTCGTGCACACCGTGAGCACCTTCCACAACCCGGGCGGGGTCACCATGAGCGCCCGCCGCCGCGCCGAGCTCGCCGAACTGGCCGCCGCGCACGGCTTCTGGGTGATCGAGGACGACCCGTACGGCGAACTCTGGTTCGACGGCCCTCCGCCCGCGCCGGTGGCGGCGCACGGGGCGAACGTCATCCGGCTCTCCAGCGCCTCCAAGATCCTCGCCCCCGCGCTGCGGGTGGGCTGGATGGTCGCGCCGAACCGGGTGGCCCGCGCGGTGGAGCTGCTCAAGCAGGGCGCCGACCTCTGCGGCTCGGCGCTCACCCAGCAGGTCGCGGCCGAGCTGCTCGCCGACGGGAACTGGCTGGCCGGACACGTGGACCGGGTCCGCGCCGCCTACGGGCAGCGGGCGAAGGCGCTGGTCGGCGCGGTCCGCGCGGAGTTCGGGGAGCGGCTGCGCTGCACCGACGCGGTGGGCGGGATGTTCGTCTGGGGCGAGTTCACCGACGGCACCGACACCGCCGCGCTGCTGCCCGTCGCGGTCGAGCACGGCGTCGCCTTCGTGCCAGGCGCGGCCTTCGCGGTCGAGGCGGAGTACCGCTCCGCGCTGCGCATGTGCTTCACCACCTCGGACGCGGCGTCGCTCACCGAGGCCGTCGCCCGGCTGGGCCGGGCCGCTCAGTCCACCCAGCTGTAGGTGCGCTCGACCGCCTTGTTCCAGGCGGCCAGGTGCTCGGCGCGCTCCGCTTCGCTCATCTCCGGGTGCCAGGTGGTGTCGGCGGACCAGTTCGCCCTGATCTCGTCGGTGCCTGACCAGTACCCGACCGCGAGCCCGGCCGCGTAGGCGGCGCCGAGCGCGGTGGTCTCCTCCACCACCGGGCGCACCACCGGCACGTCCAGGATGTCGGACTGGAACTGCATGAGCAGGCCGTTGCGGACCATGCCGCCGTCCACCTTGAGCGTGGTGAGCTGCAACCCGAGCCGCTGGGACTCGGCGTCCGCGCGCATGGCGTCGACCACCTCCCTGGTCTGGAAGGCGGTGGACTCCAGCACCGCCCGCGCCAGGTGCGCCCGGTTCACGAAGCGGGTGAGCCCGGCGATCACGCCGCGCGCGTCCGGGCGCCAGCGCGGGGCGAAGAGCCCGGAGAAGGCGGGCACGATGTAGGCGCCGCCGTTGTCGGTGACGCTGCGGGCCAGCGGCTCGATCTCGTCGGCCGAGGCGATGATGCCCAGGTTGTCCCGGAACCACTGCACCAGCGAGCCGGTGACCGCGATCGAGCCCTCCAGCGCGTACACCGCGTCCTGCTCGCCGAGCCGGTAGCAGACCGTGGTGAGCAGCCCGTGGTTGCTCACCACCGGGGTGGTTCCGGTATTGAGCAGCATGAAATTGCCGGTGCCGTAGGTGTTCTTGGCCTCGCCCGGCTCCAGGCAGGCCTGGCCGAAGGTGGCCGCCTGCTGGTCGCCGAGGATGCCCGCGACCGGGACGCCTGCCAGCGGCCCCGACTCCGGCACCGCGTACACCTCCGACGAGCTGCGGATGGCGGGCAGCACGGCGGTGGGGATGCCGAAGTCGGCGCAGATCTCCGGGTCCCAGTCCAGCGTGCGCAGGTCCATGAGCATGGTGCGCGAGGCGTTGGTGACGTCGGTGACGTGCTCGCCGGTGAGGTTCCACAGCACCCAGCTGTCGATGGTGCCGAAGCACAGCTCGCCCGCCTCGGCGCGGGCGCGGGCGCCGTCCACGTGGTCCAGGATCCAGCGCAGCTTGGGGCCTGCGAAGTAGGTGGAGAGCGGCAGCCCGGTGCGCTCCTGGTAGCGGTTCGGCCCCGCCTCGCCGCCGAGTTCGACGCAGAGCTTGTCGGTGCGGGTGTCCTGCCAGACGATGGCGTTGTGGATCGGCTTGCCGGTCGCGCGCTCCCAGACCACGGTGGTCTCGCGCTGGTTCGTGATGCCGACCGCGGCCAGGTCGTCCTGGCCGATCCGCAGCTCGCGCAGCACCTCGGTGACCACGGCTTCGGTATTGCGCCACAGGGTTTCGGCATCGTGTTCGACCCAGCCGGGGCGCGGGAAGAGCTGCTCGTGCTCGCGCTGGGCCACCCCGATCACCGCGCCGCCGCGATCGAAGACGATGCACCGGCTCGATGTCGTTCCCTGATCGATGGCGGCCACATAGCGACGCATCCCCGCAGGCTACTGGATGCTCGGCGCGCCGCGCATCACATCGCGGGCGGTGGCAGGGACGGTTAGGGTGGGACTTGTTACCGGCGGGTAGCGGTCGGAGGTTCGGAGCGGGCGGCGCGCATGCCCGGCACGGCCCCGCGGCCGACGTGACCCGAACGGGCCGCGCGGCGGCGTGACCTCGGATGGGCCGCGCGGCGCGGCGCCGCCGAGGCGCCGCGAAGTATCCGCCGCGCTCGCATAGCCTGAACCCGCAGGCAGCGGGTACCACCGCCCGCAGGACGGAGCCGGCCGAAGGAGTCGAGCATGACCATCACCCCGGATTCCCAGTTCCTCGGCCCCGACCAGCGCCGGGACGCCTGGGAGCGGCTGGGCAAGGACCACTTCGACATCGTCGTGATCGGCGGCGGCATCGTCGGCGCGGGCATCGCGCTGGACGCCGCCACCCGCGGGCTGCGGGTGGCGCTGGTGGAGGCGCGCGACTTGGCCTCCGGCACCTCCAGCCGCTCCTCCAAGATGTTCCACGGCGGGCTGCGCTACCTGGAGCAGTTGGAGTTCGGGCTGGTCCGCGAGGCGCTGCGGGAGCGCGAGCTCTCGCTCGCCACCCTGGCCCCGCACCTGGTGAAGCCGCTGCGCTTCCTCTACCCGCTGACCAAACGCGGCTGGGAGCGGCCGTACGTGGCCGCCGGGCTCATGCTCTACGACTCCATGGGCGGCGCGAAATCCGTTCCCGGCCAGCGGCACCTGACCCGCGCGGGCGCGCTGCGGCTGGCGCCGGGGCTGCGCCGCTCCGCGCTGATCGGCGGCGTCAGCTACTACGACACGGTGGTGGACGACGCCAGGCACACCATGACCGTCGCCCGCACCGCCGCGCACTACGGCGCCGTGCTGCGCACCTCCACCCAGGTCGTCGGCTTCCTGCGCGAGGCGGACCGGGTGGTCGGGGTGCGGGTGCGCGACACCGAGGACGGCCGCACCGCCGAGATCCACGCGCACGTGGTGATCAACGCGACCGGGGTGTGGACCGACGAGGTGCAGGCGCTCTCCCGCAACCGCGGCCGGTTCCACGTCCGGGCCTCCAAGGGCGTGCACATCGTGGTCCCGCGGGACCGGATCGTCAGCGACACCGCGATCATCCTGCGCACCGCCACCTCGGTGCTCTTCGTCATCCCGTGGGGCGCGCACTGGATCATCGGGACCACCGACTCCGACTGGAACCTCGACCTGGCGCACCCATCGGCGACCAAGGCCGATATCGACTACCTGCTGGAGCGGGTGAACGAGGTGCTGGTCACGCCGCTCACGCCCGACGACATCGACGGCGTCTACGCCGGGCTGCGGCCCCTGCTGGCCGGGGAGAGCGACGAGACCTCCAAGCTCTCCCGCGAGCACGCCGTGGCCCGCACCGCGCCCGGGCTGGTCGGCATCGCGGGCGGCAAGTACACCACCTACCGGGTGATGGCCGCCGACGCCGTCGACGAGGCGGCATCCGACATCCCGGCCCGGGTCTCGCCCTCGATCACCGAGAAGGTGCCGCTGCTCGGCGCCGACGGCTACTTCGCGCTGGTCAACCAGACCGTCCAGCTGGCCGAGGCCTACGGCGTGCACCCCTACCGGGTCAAGCACCTGCTCGACCGCTACGGCTCGCTCATCGACGAGGTGCTCGCGCTCGCCGACGGCAAACCCGAGCTGCTGCAGCCGCTCACCGACGCCCCCGCCTACCTCCAGGTCGAGGCGGTCTACGCGGTCGCCGCCGAGGGCGCGCTGCACCTCGACGACATCCTGGCCCGCCGCACCCGCATCTCCATCGAGTACCCGCACCGCGGCGTCGCCTGCGCCGAGCAGGTCGCCCGCCTGGTCGCGCCGGTGCTCGGCTGGGACGAGGCCGAGATCGACCGGGAGATCGAGACCTACCGGGCCCGCGTCGACGCCGAGATCCGCTCCCAGACCCAGCCCGACGACGGCTCCGCCGACGCCCTGCGCGCCGCCGCACCCGAGCCGCGCGCGCAGATCCTGGAGCCGGTGCCCAGCGAGGGGTGAGCCCTACCGCCCGTCCCGCGCCAGCAGGAGATCGACGGCGACGGCGGCGCTCTGGACGGCGCTCTCCATGGTGGCGGACCAGTCGGTGGCGGTCCAGTCGCCCGCCAGGACCAGGCCGGGGACGGAGGTGCGCTGGGCGGGGCGCAGGTCGTGGGTGCCGAGGACCTGGGAGAAGGTGGCTTTCGGCATCCGGACGACGTGGCCATGGACCACCTTCGCCTGCCTGGCGGCCGGGTAGTAGCGGCGCAGCAGCTCCATCTGCTCGGCGACGATCTCCTCGTTGGTCTTGTGGATCTGCTCGTAGGCGCCGCTGGTGGTGAGGCAGTAGAGCCAGGCCTGCTCGGTGCTGCGGCCGGTCATGAGCTGGCGGTCGAAGACCTCGTCGATCACGCCGGTGCCGCCGATCAGCGCCTCGAACTCGGAGCGGGTGCCGAGCGGGCGGTCCAGGTAGAGGTTGGTGCTGACGATGGGGGTGTAGCCGAGCTTGTCGGCGCGGGCGTAGATGTCGGCGTGCTCGGGCAGGTCGTCGAGGAGGCCGCCGATATTGCCGTTCGGGACCGCGCAGACCACGGCGTCGGCGGGGACGGTGCTGCTGTCGGCGAGCGTGACGCCGGTGACCTCGCCGTTTTCGATGACGATCCGGCGTGCGACGGCCCGGTGCCGCACCTCGACGCCGTGCTCGCGGAAGTACTTCTCCGCCCCGGTGACGTAGAGCGTGTCCAGGTCGGTGGTGGGGTAGCCGATGGTGACGGCCTGCCGGTGCGCGATGCCGTGCCTGATGCCGGTGGCGAGCACCCTGGCGAAGACCGCCGCCGACTCCTGGTGCACCGGCTCGGCGGCGATGCCGAGCGCCAGCCAGTCCCAGATGGCCTCGCGTGCCTTGGCAGGCATGCCGACCCGGTCGAACCACTGCGCGGTGGTGAGGTCGGCGAGGTCGACGGGCTGGTGCAGCGCCTGCCAGCCGAGCCGCGCGGTGGCGACGGCGGCGCGGGCGCGCTCCAGCGGGGTCGCGTCCGGGTGGCCGCCGAAGAGCGTGCCGAGGGCGCGGACGCCGCGGGTGTACATGTCGACGCTGCGCCCGTCCGGCCAGCGCAGCGTGCCGCGGTTCGGGAAGGCGACGTACTCGCGGGTGCCGATGGTGCGCAGGTACCGGAAGAGGTGTTCGTAGCCGCTGGCGATGACGTGCTGGCCGTTGTCGGGGAGGTCGTCGACGGCCTCGACCTTCATGGCGTGGGTGCGGCCGCCGAGCCTGCCGCGGCGCTCGAGCAGGGTGACCTGCTTGCCCGCCTCGGCCAGCCAGACCGCGCTGGCGAGGCCGGCCAGGCCGCCGCCGATGACTACGTACTTCCGGGGATCGCCCTGCTGTCCGGCCACTGTCGCCCGCCCTCCACGCTTATTGACAGACTGCCAGTAAAGGGGCGGCGGCGGATTTCGTCAAGGCTCGGGTTGGCAGCGCGGGCAGAACCAGATGCCGCGCTCGCGCTGGGTGATTCGGTCCTGCTCCGGGCCGGTGTCGCCGAGCACGCGGCGCACGATGCGGGTGTCGCAGCGGCGGCAGCCCCAGTTGTGCCGGTTGTAGACGAGCGGCACCCAGCGGTCGTGCGCGGCCTTGCTCAGGATGCGCTGGGCCTCGTTCACCATGGCGAGCAGGTCGGTGACCTCGCCCGCCGGGGTGGCCGGGTGCACCTTGCGCAGGTAGCAGACCTCGCTGCGGTAGATATTGCCGATTCCCGCCAGGTTGCGCTGGTCCAGCAGGGCGACGCCGATGGTCTGCCGCGGGTGGCGCGCTAGCCTGCGCACCGCCTCGGCCGGGTCCCAGTTCGGGCCGAGCAGGTCGGGGCCGAGGTGGTCGATCACGGTGTGCTCGTCGGCGAGCGGGAAGACCTCGACCTTGCCGAGCGAGAAGCCGACGGCCTCCACGTCCTCGGTGGCGAGGACCAGCCTGGCGGTGGCGCGCGGCTGGGTCCAGCGCTGGCCGCAGCGGTAGGTGCGCCACAGCCCCTCCATCTTGAGGTGGGTGTGGATCGAGGCGGTCGGGGTGCGCACGAAGAGGTGCTTGCCGTAGGAGCCGACGCTCTCCACCTGCTGGCCGCGCAGGTCGACCGTGGCGTACCGGGGGACGCGGAAGTCGCTGCGGGTGAGGATCTTTCCGGCCAGGGCGGTGCGCAGCCTGGCGGCGGCGCGGTACACGGTGTCACCTTCCGGCACCGAGGTGCTCCCTTCGACGGGCGGGCGGGCGGATCGTCACCGGCCGAACTCCGGGCGGCGCACCGCGCGCTGCGGGCGCTCCTCGCGGCGGGGCGCGCCGCGGCGCAGCCGGAGCCCGCGCGGGGTGGCGGAGAACCCCGCCGTGGTGAGGAAGCCTGCGAAGGTGTGGCCGTGCACGGTCTCCCCGTCCACCCTGTCGATCACCAGGGTCTCCACCCCGCCCTCGTGCACCAGCTCCGCCAGCGCGTTCGCCGCCGCCTGCCTGGCGTCCGGGTCCTCGGTGAAGGTGAGCAGCGTCTTCCCGCCGCGCTCCAGGTAGGCCACCAGCTCGCCGTCGAGCAGCACCACCATGGCGCCCGCCTTGCGGCCGGGCCGGTGCCCGCCGTCCACCTCGCCCTTGGGCCAGGGCAGCGCCGCGCCGTAGGGGTTGGCGGGGTCGGTGGCGGCCAGGGCGAGCGCGGTGGCGGTGCTCCGCTGCCCGTCGTGCGGCTCGTGCGACCGCAGCCGGTCCACCACGTCGGTGGTGGAGAACTGCGCGCCGCCCAGCGAATCCACGAAGTACCCGCGGCGGCAACGCCCGCGGTCCTCGAACTCGGTGAGCACCCGGTACATCAGCGCGAAACCGCCCGGCACCCCTTCGTTCTGCACCGAGCCGCGAGTGAGCACGCCGTACCGCTCCAGCAGCAGGTCGGCGGTGGCGTGCGCGCGCACGGTGTTGTCGGCGGCCCGCTCCGGCAGCAGCGACCAGCGCCCGGCCACCGTCGGCGGGCCGCTGCGGGTGGGCAGGGCTGGGCGGGGCAGGTAGGCGCGGGCTCGCGGCGCCCGGCGCGGGCTGCGGTGCGCGGTGGTGGCGCGGGTGGTGCCGCCGAGCAGCGCGCGCACCGGGGCGAAGGTGTCGCCGGCGACCAGCCCGGCCCAGACCAGGTCCCAGAGCGCCGCGGCGACGGCGGTGTCGTCCAGCAGGCCGGTGGCATCGGAGAGCTGCCGGAAGAAGTAGGCGCCGCCGCTCTGCGGCATCGCGCCGTCCACCGCGCCGAGCGCGGTGAGCAGCCGCAGGTGCGGTTCGGCGAACTCCGGTTCGTCGGCGGGCGGCAGGGTGAGCGGCGCCTGCTCGGCCAGGTGCAGCGCGACCCAGCCGTCCTTGCCGGTGATCGAGCCGTGCCCGGACCACAGCACCTCGCCGGTGGCGGTGAGCTCGTCCAGCATGGCGGGGGAGTAGTCGCGCACCCGCGCGGGCAGCACCAGCGACTCCAACGCCGAGGCCGGGATCGGCACCCCCGCGAGCTGCTCCACCACGGTCGCGACGCCGTCCACCCCGCGCAGCGTGCGGGTGCGCACGTGCTGCCAGGCGGGCAGGAAGCGGCCGAAGGCGGCGGTCGGCACCGGCTCCACCTCGTGCCGCGCCGCGGCGAGCGAGCGCCGCCGCAGCCGCCGCAGCACCTGGGTGTCGCACCACTCCGAGCCCGCGGCCGACGGCGTGAACTCGCCCTCCACCACCCGCTTCTCGGTGCCGAGGCGGTGCAGCGCGGCCGCGGCCACCGCGGTGCCGAGGCCGAACCTGGCCGCCACCGCCGCGGTGTCGAACGGGCCGTGCGTGCGGGCGTACCGGCCGACCAGGTCGCCGAGCGGGTCCGGCACCGGCTCGACGAAGGCGGCCGGGGTGCCGATCGGCAGCGGGACCCCGAGCGCGTCGCGCAGCCGCGCCGCGTCCTCCACCGCCACCCACCAGGAGCGCCCGGCGAAGCTGACCTCCAGCGCCCGCCGCGCCACCCGCAGCTCGGCGAACCAGTCGATCGGGTCGGCGGTGCAGCGCGCGGCGGCCTCCTCGGCGGTGAGCGGGCCGAGCAGCCGCAGCAGGTCGGCCAGCCCCTCCAGGTCCCTGGCGTGCCGCTCCGGGGTGAGCCGCTGCAGCTCCGACTCGGTCTGCTCCAGCACCGCGGCGTCCAGCAGCTCGCGCAGCTCGACCCGGCCGAGCAGCTCGGCGAGCAGCCCGGAGTCCAGCGAGAGCGCGGCGGCCCTCCGCTCGGCCAGCGGGTTGTCGCCCTCGTACATGAACTGGCCGATGTAGTCGAAGAGCAGCGCGTTGGCGAACGGCGACGGGGTCGGCGTCTCCACCTCGACCAGCCGGACCTGCCTGCGCGCCACCCGACCCAGCAGCTCGGTGAGCGCGGGCAGGTCGTAGACGTCGCGCAGGCACTCCCGCGCGGTCTCCAGCAGGATCGGGAAGTCGGGGAATTTGCGCGCCACGTCCAGCAGCTGCGCTGAGCGCTGGCGCTGCTGCCAGAGCGGCGCCCGCTTGCCCGGGTCGCGGCGGGGAAGCAGCAGCGCGCGGGCCGCGCACTCGCGGAACCGGGAGGCGAAGAGCGCCGAGGTCCCGACCTGCTCGGTGACGATCTCGTCGATCTCGTCCGGCTCGAAGACGAAGAGCTCACTGCCCGGCGGCTCGTCGGTGGTGTCCGGCAGCCGGACCACGATGCCGTCGTCCGAGGCGGTCGGGGCGGCGTCCACCTCGAACCGCTCGCGCAGCCGAGCCCCGATGGCCAGCGCCCACGCCGCGTGCACCGGCATGCCGTACGGCGAGTGCAGCACCAGCCGCCAGTCGCCGAGCTCGTCCCGGAACCGCTCCACCACCAGCGTCTTGTCGGTGGGCAGCCTGCCGGTGGCGGTGCGCTGCTCGGTGAGCAGCGCGGCCAGGTTGTCCCGGGCGAAGGCGTCCAGCCCGGCGGCGCCGGTGAGCTTCTCGAGCCCGCCGTCGTCCAGGTGCCTGCCCGCGCTGCGCACGAACTCACCGACCGCCTCGCCCAGCTCGGCCGGTCTGCCCAGCCCGTCGCCGTGCCAGAACGGCAGCCGCCCCGGCTGGCCGAAGGCGGGGGTGACCAGCACCCGGTCGTAGGTGATCTCCTCGATCCGCCAGCTGGTGGCGCCGAGCGCGAAGACGTCGCCCACCCGCGATTCGTAGACCATCTCCTCGTCCAGCTCGCCCACCCTGGAGGCCTTCTCGCCGACCATGTAGACCGCGAACATGCCGCGGTCCGGGATGGCGCCGCCGGAGGTCACCGCGAGCCGCTGCGCGCCGGGGCGGCCGGTGAGCGTGCCCGCGTCCCGGTCCCAGACCAGCCGGGGCCGCAGCTCGGCGAACTCGTCCGAGGGGTAGCGCCCGGCCAGCAGGTCCAGCACCGACTCGTAGGCGGAGCGCGGCAGCCCGCTGTAGCTGCCGGTGCCGCGGACCAGCTCGAACCAGGCGTCCACGTCGAGCGGTTCCAGCGCGCAGGCGGCGACGGTCTGCTGCGCCAGGATGTCGAGCGGGTGCGCGGGCATGCGCAGCGCCTCGATCTGCCCGGAGAGCATGCGGTGCGCGGTGACCGCGGTGTGCACAACGTCGGTGCGGTGCTTGGGGAAGAGCACGCCGCGGGAGACCTCGCCGACCTGGTGCCCGGCCCGGCCCACCCGCTGCAGCCCGCTCGCCACCGACGGCGGCGCCTCGACCTGGACCACCAGGTCCACCGCGCCCATATCGATGCCGAGCTCCAGGCTGCTGGTGGCGACCACGCAGCGCAGCCTGCCGCTCTTCAGGTCGTCCTCGATGAGCGCGCGCTGCTCCTTGCTCACCGAGCCGTGGTGCGCGCGCGCCAGCAGCTGCCCGGCGCCGTGCACCACCTCGGTCGAGGCGCCGAGCTGGGCGGGCGGGCCGTGCTCGGTGTCGACCGGCTCGCCCGTCCGCTCGGCGTAGGTCTCGTTCAGCCGGGCGGTGAGCCGCTCGGCCAGCCGCCGCGAATTGGCGAAGACGATGGACGAGCGGTGCTCCAGCACCAGGTCGACGATGGCGGAGTCGACGTGCGGCCAGATCGAGCCGGGCTGGTCGGACTCGCCGTCGGAGTCCGGCTCGGTCATGTCCGCCACCGGGACCCGCACCGACAGGTCGAAGGTCTTCGGCGCGGGCGGCGCCACGATCGTGATCGGCGCAGGGCCGACCAGGAAGCGCCCCACCTCCTCCGGCGGGCGCACGGTGGCGGAGAGCCCGATGCGCTGGGCCGGGCGCTCGGCCAGCGCGTCCAGCCGGGCCAGCGAGAGCGCCAGGTGCGCGCCGCGCTTCCCGCCCGCGATGGCGTGCACCTCGTCCACGATCACCGTGTGCACCTCGCGCAGCGTCTCCCGCGCCGCCGAGGTGAGCATGAGGAACAGCGACTCCGGGGTGGTGATCAGGATGTCCGGCGGGGTGCGCTGCATGAGCCTGCGCTCGCCCGCCGGGGTGTCGCCGGAGCGCACGCCGACGGTGATCTCCGGCGGCTCGAGCCCCAGCTTGGCCGCGGTGCGCGCGACGCCTGCGAGCGGGGCGCGCAGGTTGCGCTCGACATCCACCGCGAGCGCCTTGAGCGGCGAGACGTAGAGCACCGAGGTGCCCGCGGGCGGCTCGCCGCGCTCACGGACCCTGGTGGCCGGATCGCGGGTGGCGAGCCGGTCGATGGCCCAGAGGAACGCGGAGAGCGTCTTGCCCGAGCCGGTCGGCGCGATGACCAGGGTGTGCGCGCCCGCGGCGATCGCTTCCCACGCCCCGAGCTGCGCGGACGTCGGCGCCGCGAAGGCGCCGTCGAACCACTGCCTGGTTGCGGGGGAGAAGCGGTCCATGGCCCCAGTGTGCACCCGGGTACCGACACGGCGGTTAACCTGCCGGTATGGCGGGGACGGTGCGGCTCGATCTGGTGAGCCACGGGATCACCGCGGCGCTGCGGGCGGGGCGCTTCCCGGACGACGAGCCGCTGCTCGACACCTGGGCCGTCGAGCCGCTGACGCGGCCGCCCGCGGTGGTGCTGTGCGGGCCGGAGCGGCGGGCGGTGCGGACCGCGGAGCTGCTCGGCGTGCGGGCCGAGGTCGATCCGGGGCTGCGCGATCTGGACGCGGGGGAGTGGCGCGGGCGCGAGATGGGCGAGCTGCCGCCGGAGCAGGTGCACGCATGGCTCACCGACCCGGCGTTCGACGGGCACGGGGGTGAGTCGGTGGTGGCGGTCGTCGCGCGGGTCGCCGAATGGATGCGGGATGTCGCCGCAGGCGCGCGACCGGTGCTGGCGGTGACGCACCCCGCCGTCGTGCGGGCCGCCGTCGCGCACGCCCTCGGCGCGCCGCCGAGCGCGTTCTGGAGGGTGGACGTGCCGCCGGGCTCCCGCACCCGGCTGCACTTCCGCGGTGCCTGGACCCTGCGGCTCCCGGCCTGACCCCTGGCTCAGGCGCCCGGCCGCCTGAGCCACTCCTTGCGCCGCGCTCTGCGCCTGCGCCTGCGCCGCTGACCGGCTTCCGCGCCCGGCCTGCCGTTCCGGCTCGGCCCGTACCGCTACTCGAAGCGAATCCCCTGGGCCAGCGGCAACTCCGTCGAGTAGTTCACCGTGTTGGTGGCCCGCCGCATGTACGCCTTCCAGGAATCCGACCCCGACTCCCGCCCACCCCCGGTCTGCTTGTCCCCGCCGAAGGCGCCGCCGATCTCCGCGCCCGAGGTGCCGATATTGACGTTGGCGATCCCGCAGTCCGACCCGTCCGCGGCGAGGAACCGCTCCGCCTCGCGCTGGTCGGCGGTGAAGATCGCCGACGACAGCCCCTGCGGCACCGCGTTGTGCAGCTCGATGGCGGTCTCCAGGTCGTCGTAGGTGAGCACGTAGAGGATCGGCGCGAAGGTCTCCGCCCGCACGATCTCGGTCTGCGCGGGCATCCGCACCAGCGCGGGCCGCACGTAGTAGGCATCCGGCCCGAAGCCGTCCACCCTGGCCCCGCCGCTGACGACCGTGCCGCCGTCCGCCACCGCCCGGTCCAGCGCCGCCGTCATGGCGCGGAACGCGCGCTCGTGGATCAGCGGCCCGACCAGCACCCCCGGCTCGGTCGGGTCGCCCACCCGCAGCTGCTCGTAGGCGGCCGCGAGCCTGCCGACCAGCTCGTCCGCGATCGAGCGGTGCACGATGAGCCTGCGCAGCGTGGTGCAGCGCTGCCCGGCGGTCCCGGCCGCCGCGAAGACGATGCCGCGCACTGCCAGTTCCAGATCGGCCGACGGGGCGACGACGGCGGCATTGTTGCCGCCCAACTCCAGCAGGCAGCGGCCGAACCGCGCCGCCACCCGCGGCGCCACCGCCCGCCCCATCGGCACCGACCCGGTGGCGCTGAGCAGCGCGACCCTGGCGTCGTCCACCAGCACCGCCCCGTTCTCCGCGCCGCCGAGCACCAGCTGGTGCACCTCGGGGTCCGCGCCGACCTCGGCCGCGGCCCGGCGCAGCAGGGTGTGGCAGGCGAGCGCGGTGAGCGGCGTCAGCTCGGACGGCTTCCACACCACGGTGTCCCCGCAGACCAGCGCGATCGCGGTGTTCCACGCCCAGACCGCGACCGGGAAGTTGAAGGCCGAGATCACCCCGACCACGCCGAGCGGATGCCAGGTCTCCAGCAGCCGGTGCCCTGGCCGCTCGGACGGCATGGTGCGCCCGTACAGCTGCCTGGACAGCCCGACCGCGAACTCGCAGACGTCGACCATCTCCTGCACCTCGCCGACCGCCTCCGCCGGGATCTTCCCGGCCTCCAGCGTGACCAGCCCGCCCAGCTCCTCCCGGTGGGTCACCAGGAGTTCGCCCAACCGGCGCACGACGGCCGCGCGCACCGGCGCGGGCACCGTGCGCCAGCTCCGGAAGGCGTGCGCGGCGCGCTCGATCGCGGCCTCGGCGGCGGCGGGCGAATCGGTGCGGATTCCGAACAGCACCGCGCCGGTGATCGGGGTGCGGGCGCCCAGCTCGCCCGGCTCCGGCGCAGCCACGCCGAGCGCGGCGAGCAGGTCGAGCGCGCGGGCGGCGAGCGGATCGGTGGTGACGGTCTCGGTCACGGGGTCCTCCCTGGAAGTACGGGAATGCGAACATCGTTGGGCGGGTGGGCGATGCGGGCGAACTTCTCGCACCTGCGCGGTTCCGCTGGGTTAGCCTTCGGTGATGGCGGATTCACCTGCACGACCCGTTCTCGACGACATCGATCGTCTGCTGATCCGTGAGCTGATGGCCGACGGACGGGCGACGCTGTCGAATCTCGCGGAGAAGGCGAGCCTCTCGGTGTCGGCGGTGCAGTCGAGGGTGCGCAGGCTGGAGGCGCGCGGCGTGATCCGCGGCTATACCGCCAAGGTCGATCCGGAGGCACTCGGGCAGCTGCTCTCGGCATTCGTCGCCATCACCCCTCTCGATCCGTCGCAGCCCGACGACGCGCCCGCGCTGCTGCAGAGCATCCCCGGAATCGAGGCGTGCCACTCGGTTGCCGGCGACGAGAGCTACGTCCTCACCGTCCGGGTGGCCTCGCCGCGGCACCTGGAGCAGCTGCTGCAGGAGATCCGGGCGACCGCCAACGTCCGCACCCGAAGCACCATCATCCTGCAAACATTCTATGACAAGTAGGCTTGCGCAGTAATTAGTTCGATTTCGTATAGAGATTCCGCAAATTTTCCTTACAGTTGAGGGGTGACCCTCGAACTCGAACGTCCCGGCGTGCGCGCGGCCGCGGTCCGCGAGATCCTCGCGGGGAGCATCCTCGCCGACGGCTTCGACCTGGTGCTCGACCTGCACCGCTCGGCGGGCAGGCGGCTGGTGGACGAACGCGACGGCACCGCCTACCTCGACATGTTCGGCTTCTTCGCCTCCAGCGCGCTCGGCATGAACCACCCGGCGCTCGCCGCCGACCCGACCTTCCGCGCCGAGCTGCTGGAGGCGGCGCTGAACAAGCCGAGCAACTCCGACATCTACACCGTCGCCATGGCCCGCTTCGTGCAGACCTTCGTCCGGGTGCTCGGCGACCCCCGGCTCCCGCACCTGTTCTTCGTCGACGGCGGCGCGCTCGCGGTGGAGAACGCGCTGAAGACCGCCTTCGACTGGAAGAGCAGGCACAACCAGGCGCTGGGGCGGCGCGCCCCCGGCTCGCGGGTGCTGCACCTGACCGGCGCCTTCCACGGGCGCTCCGGCTACACGCTCTCGCTCACCAACACCGACCCGGTGAAGACCGACCGGTTCCCGAAGTTCGACTGGCCGCGGATCGAGGCGCCGTACCTGCGCGCGGGCCGCGACGTCCTGGCCGCCGAGGAGCGGGCGCTCGCCGCCGCGCGCCGCGCCTTCGCCGAGTACCCGCACGACATCGCCTGCTTCCTCGCCGAACCCATCCAGGGCGAGGGCGGGGACCGGCACTTCCGCCCCGAATTCCTGCTGGCCGTGCAGGAGCTGTGCCTGGAGCACGATGCGCTGTTCGTGCTCGACGAGGTGCAGACCGGGGTGGGGATCACCGGAACGACCTGGGCCTACCAGCAATTGGGGCTGGCGCCGGATGTGGTCGCGTTCGGGAAGAAGACGCAGGTCTGCGGGATCATGGCCGGGGGGCGGGTGCCCGCGGTGCCGGACAATGTTTTTCGGGTCGGCTCGCGGCTGAACTCCACGTGGGGCGGGAATCTCGGCGACATGGTCCGGGCGCGCCGGATTCTCGAGGTGATCGAGGCGGAGGGGCTGGTCGAGCGGGCCGGGGTGCTCGGCGCGCACCTGCTCGCGCGGTTGACGGCGCTCGTCCCGCTGGTGCGCGAGCCGCGCGGGCGCGGGCTCTTCTGCGCGGTCGACCTGCGCTCCGGGGAGTTCCGGGACGAGGTGGTGCGGGTGCTGCGCGAGCGCGAGCACGTGCTGGTTCTCGGGACCGGGGAGTGCGGGATCCGCTTCCGGCCGCCGCTCACCGTGACCGTGGACGAACTGGACGCGGCGGTCGACGCGCTCGGGCGGGTGCTGGTGGAGCGGGGCTGAGCCGGGCGTGGCGGCGGAGTGCCCCGGTCAGTGCACCCGCAGGTCGAGCGCGCCCTCGGTGAAGCGGGTGACCGCGGCGCGGGCGGCGGTGAGCGCCTCCGCGAACCCGTCCCGCGCCCACCCGTCGACGGTGGCCGTCCCGTCCGCCGCGGGGGTCACGCCGATCTCGGCGACCAACTCGGCGGTGGTCGGCTCGCAGACCGCCCAGGAGAGGTGGCTGCCGTCGGCCCACTGCGCGGTGCGGGTGCGCACGTGGTCGGGGTCGGTGACGCCGCCCGCGCGCAGGGCGGGCCGGTCGTCGATCCGGTCGTCGGCGCGCAGCGCGCGCAGGTACCAGGAGCCCGCGTTGATCTCGACGGGTTCCATCAGCGCGTGGTGCTCGGCGGCGGGGTTCGCATGCGGCAAGGGTAGGGGGTCGGCCGGGTCACAGGAATCGGCAGTGGGCGGCGCGCCGGTCCGGGGTTACGCTGCGTTCGGGGGTGCGGATCGGATTCACCGGCTCGGGTGCAGGCCGATCGAGGGCGACGGGAGGAACGCGATGGGACCCGTTCGAGCGGGCAGCGCCGGGAACCGCTGATGGCAGCCGCGACGAGCTTCGGCCGCTACCGGCTGGACCGGCTGCTCGGCAGCGGCGGCATGGGCCAGGTCTGGCTCGCCCATGACACCGAGGCGGGCAGGCCGGTCGCGCTGAAGCTGCTCTCCACCGAACTCACCGCCGACGAGACCTACCGCAGGCGTTTCGAGCGCGAGGCGCAGGTGATCGCCGGGCTGGACAGCCCGCACATCGTGCCCATCCACTCGCACGGTGCCGTGGACGGGCGGCTCTACATCGCGATGGCCTACGTCGACGGCACCGACCTCGCCGCCAGGCTCGCCGCAGGCGGGCCGCTGCCCGCAGGCGCGGCCGTCGCGGTGATCGCGCAGGTGGCGCGGGCGCTCGACTGCGCGCACGCGGCCGGGCTGGTGCACCGCGACGTCAAGCCGTCCAACATCGTGGTGCGGCCGGACGGGTTCGCCGTGCTCATCGACTTCGGGATCGCGCACGGGGTGGGGCACACGCAGATGACCACCGCCGGGATGGCGATCGGGACCTGGGCGTACATGGCGCCGGAGCGGTTCTCCGGGAGCGCCGACGCGCGCGCCGACGTGTACTCGCTGGCCTGTGTCTTCTACGAATGCCTCACCGGGAAGCGGCCGTTCGGGGACAGTGATCCGGCGCGGCAGATGCACGGGCACCTCATGACCGTCCCGCCGAGCGTCGCCGGGCTGCCCGGCGTTCCCGCCGCCTTCGACGCGGTGATCGCGCGCGGGTTGGCCAAGGAGCCGGGGGATCGATACTCCTCCGCCGGTGAGTTCGCCGCCGCTGCTCTGCGCGTGCTGCCGGGGCAGGCCGGGCCCATGCCGACCCTGTCCATGCCGGTTCCCGGACCGACGCCGACGCTGGTCGCCACCCGGTACGAGACGCGGAATGCCGGGGCCGGAGGGGCGAGCGGCGCTCCCGCGGGGGCGCCGCAGGCCGCGAGCGGACATCGCGGCGGAGGCCAGCAGGTCGGGCCGGACTCGGCCGGGCAGTCCGGTGGAGCCGGAATGGCGGGTGTGGCGGCCGGGGTCGCCGCGTGGATCGGTGCCGCTGTCGGGAAGGCGGTGCGCGGGGACGAAGCGGGTTCGGCCGGGCGGCCGGGTTCGGCATCCGGCCCTGCGAGCCGCGGTGGCGCGGGTGCCGGGGTGGCGCCGCGGCCGGTGCCCGCCCCCGCGCCGCGACCCGCCGCCTCCGGCTACCCGGTGCCCGGCCGCGCGCCTGCGCCTGTCGGCCGCAGCGCCGCGCCGGTCCCCGTCGGCCGCAGCGCCGCGCCCGCGCCTGTCCGCCGGAGCGCCGCGCCGGTCCCCGTCGGCCGGAGCGCTGCGCCGGGGCCGGACCGCAAGTGGTACCTGCGCCGCCCGGCGTCGAACCCGGCGCCCACCCAGGCCCCTCCACCCGTCTGGACCTGCCAACTCCAGGACTACGCCCGCTCGTTCCGCCCGGCAGGCTGGGGCGCGGTGCAACCCCGCCGCCCGGCGCACGGCCCGGCCTGGCCGTCCCGCGGCGGCGGCGCCTCCGCCTACCCGGTGCGCCCGGCCAGGGCACCCCGCCGCAGGCGCAGGCGCGGCGGCCTGCTGCGCCGCCTGCTCATGGCCACGATCCTGCTCGTCGTCGCCCCGCTCGCGATCATCGCGGGCTGCCTGGCGCTGATCGGGGCGGGCACCCCGGACGATGCCGGGCGCACCCCGCCCCCGGCGCAGGAATCGCTCGGCCCGGCCCGGGACGGCAAGCTCGAGTTCTTCGTCACCGAGGTGGAGTCCGGGGTGGCGCGGATCGGGCTGGAGACGGCCTCCGGCGCCTACACCGTGGTCCGCATGGACGTCCGCAACATCTCGGACCAGCCCAAGTGGTACACCCCGTTCGGCCAGAAGCTGATCGACAGCACCGGCCAGACGCACAACCAGGACACCACCGCCACCGCGTGGCACAGCACCCAGCAGGGCTACGGCCACTCCTTCGAACTGGCCCCCGCCGCCTCCGGCTCGACCATCCTGGTCTTCGACCTGCCGACCGGCACCGCGCCCGCGTACCTGGAGCTGCACGACTTCGCCTTCTCCGGCGGGGTCACCGTCGGGCTCTGATCAGGCGTCCACGCTCGCGAAGGCGGCGTGCACCGCGCGCCGCCCCAGCTCCAGCGCCGCGGCGAGCAGGTCGATGTCGCGGGCTGTGCTCGCGACCTCCGGTGCGTCCGCGGGCGGGTGCAGCTGCAGCGCGGCGGTGCCGAGCCCGGCGAGCAGCCGCTCCTCGACGCCCTGCTCGGCTTCCCGGGCGAGCCAGCTCCGGTAGGCGCCGGGCGCGCGCAGCCTGAGGTAGTTGCCGCCGATCACGCGATGGACGCGGGAGGTCGGCGGGCGGAGCTCGTCGGCGCGGCGGGTGCGCAGCACCAGCAGGTGGGTGGGGTTCGAGCGCAGCGCGGAGCGGATCGGGACCGGCTCCGCGATGCCGCCGTCGAAGTACGGGACGCCGTCCAGCAGCACCGGGCCGCCGGCGAGGATCGGCAGGTTGGCGCTGGCGCGCAGCGCGAGCAGCAGGCTCGGCTTGTCCACGATGTGCGGACGCAGGTCGATGGCGTTGCCGGTGCGGGCGTCGGTGGCGATCGGGTGGAAGGTGGTGCTGCTGTTCAGGATGGCGGGGAAGTCCATCGGCTCCAGGCCGTCGTAGACGCGGTGCACCAGCCAGTGCACGTCGAAGGCGGCGCCGCCGCGAAACAGGCGGGCGGGGTCGATGACGCGGTTCATGATCGCGCGGTCGGTCCAGGTGCGCATGCCGGGGATCGCGCGGCCGCACAGGAGCCAGGCGCCGTTCACCGCGCCCGCCGAGGTGCCGTACACGGCGTCGAAGACGCCCGCCAGGCCCAGCTCCTCCAGGCCCTTGACCATTCCGCTGGAGTACACACCCCTGCTGCCGCCGCCCTCGATCGCCAGCACCAGGCGGTGCCCGTCGGTGCGCGTCCCCGCCGCGCACCTGGTGCGGATCACCTCGGTCACGGTGGGGGAGTCGGTCATCCGACCGAGATTACGCCCGCGGGCGGATTCGGAGCGAAGCGCTGCGGGGGCTCGGGGGCGAACGCCCCCGATTCATCGACCCCGACAACGGCGGAGGGCGGTGAGCGCGTCAGCGC
>NZ_JBHVAK010000075.1:0-27810 GCF_042667085.1 Nocardia sp. NPDC057353 | reverse complement strand
GGCCGCGGCCCCGCAGGACAGCAGCCGCTCGGTGGCGGGGAGCAGGGAGTCGAGGTCGTCGACCGGGCCGAGCAGGTCGGCGGTGCAGCCGCAGAGCACGACGCCGGGGACCCGGGCGGCCAGCCGGAGCGGCTCGCCGGTGAGGTCGCAGACGGTGGGGATGCCCGCTTCGACGGCGGCGGCGGCGAGTTCGGCGGGGAGCGAGTCCTCGATGCCGATCGGGAGCGGCCCGGCGATCACCAGCCCGGTGAGGCCGGGGAGCAGGCCGCGGATACGGACCGAGAGCTGGTCGGCGGCGTGCGGGTTGGAGACCCGGGCGCCGGGCTCGGCGAATTCGGTGGCGGTGCCGTCGGCGGATTCGCCGATCATGAGGGTGCGCCGCACCCAGGGCAGCGCGAGCACGAAGTCGTTCGGCAGCTCGAGTTCCGCGGCGGCGGCGAAGGCGTGATCGGCGAAGCCGGTGGCCTTGGCGTAGCGGCCGAGCTGGTTCAGCACCCGCGCGGTGGTGACCCCCTTGCCCCCGATGCGCTGCTCCACCGAGCTGACCCGGTGCGCCCCGCCGCGCTCCAGCCGCTCCACCCGATAGGTCGTGTCGTACGCGGGATTCATTGTCACGGTGAGGATCACATATTCCACTGTCCATGCCGCGGCAACCGGTGCAAGCGGAGGCCACCGTCGATGGCGGGTTGGGTCACACCGGGGCGGTGGCCGCCCGCTCGGCGACCGGCGCCCGGATGGTGCGCACCCACACCACGAAACCCCAGATCACGAACCCCGCGTAGACCAGGTACAGCACCGCCGACGGGTAGTACCCGGCCCGCAGCAGCAACGGCACGCCGACCAGGTCGACCCCGATCCAGATCAGCCAGAACTCGGCGAGGCCGCGCGCCATGCCGTACGTGGCGAGCACCGAACCGGTGAAGATCCACGCCTCCGCCAGCGGCCCGTACGACCCGATCTCCGCGAAGACCACCGCGAAGACCCCGGTGCCGAGCACCATGGCGAGCGCGAGCAGCGCCCGCTCCCGCCCGGTCGCCCAGCGCGGCAGCACCGCGGCCGCCCCGCCGCCGCGGCTCCGGTACCAGCGCCACCACCCGTACACCCCGACCGCGAGGAACACCAGCTGCCGCCCGGCCTGCCCCGCCATGCTCACCTGCTGCGGGGTGTGGAAGACGCCGCCGACGAACACCGTGAAGAGCAGCGCGTTCCCGACGATGCCGACCGGCCACGCCCACACCCGGCGGCGCATGCCGCCGATCGCGGAGGCCAGCCCGAAGCCGTTGCCGATGATCTCCCGCCACAGGATCGCGGAGCCGCCGATGTGCAGCTCGGCCTCCAGCAGCGTGCCGATGGGGTTCACGCCTGCTGCAACCACCGCGGGGCGCCGAACCATCCGCGCGCCGAGGTTTTCGGGGCAGGCGATGAATCCGCGCGCCCGGCACCGTCCATCGAGCATGAGCACAGTCACCGCGAACCTCGCCATCTCGCTCGACGGCTACACCGCGGGCCCGGGCCAGAGCCTGGACCAGCCCTTCGGCACCGGCGCCGACGCCCTCACCGAGTGGATGTTCCAGACCGACGAACCCGGCCGTGACCGGGACAAACGCCTGCTCGCCGAGATCCACGCCGAGACCGGCGCGCACATCATGGGCCGCAATATGTTCGCCCCGGGCCGCGGCGAATGGGACCTGGACTGGACCGGCTGGTGGGGGCCGGAGCCGCCGTACCACGCGCCGGTCTTCGTACTCACCCACTACCCGCGCGACCCGCTGCCGATGGCGGGCGGCACCACCTTCCACTTCGTCACCGACGGGATCGAGTCGGCACTGGAACAGGCGCGGGCGGCGGCGGGGGACCGGCCGGTGGAGATCGCGGGCGGGGCGAGCGCGGTGCGGCAGTACCTCGCCGCCGGCTTGCTCGACGAACTGGTGCTGCACCTGGTGCCGGTGGTGCTCGGCGCGGGCGAGCGGTTGCTCGACGGGCCGGCCGGCACGCGGCTGGAGCCGGTCGAGGTCATCTCCTCCCCGACCGTCACGCACCTGCGCTACCGGGTGCTGCGCTAGCCGCTCAGCCCGACGGCGGCCCGCTCCGACCAGGAGGCCCGCCGCTCCGACTGTCCGCCGCGCGCCGCGAGCAGCTCGGCGGTGATGAAGACCGCGGTCTCGGCCGGGTTGCGCGCGCCCATGGTGAGCCCGGCCGGGATGTGCAGCTTGGCCAGCGTGCGCTCGTCGAAGCCGCCCGCGCGCAGGTCGTCCAGGCGGCGGGCGTGCGCGGTGCTGGAGCCGAGCGCGGCCAGGTAGCCGAGCTCCGGCAGCCGGAGCGCGACGGTGAGCAGCGGGATCTCGAACTTGGGCTCGTGCGCGAGCACGACCACGCCGGTGTCGCTCTCGATCTCGCCCTGCGCGGCCAGCGTGTTCAGGTACCGGTGCGGCCAGTCGCAGACCACCTCGGCGCCGGGGAAGGACTCCGGCACCGCGAACTCCGGCCTGGAGTCGCAGATCGTCACCCGGTAGCCGATCAGCCTGGCCTGCGCGGTGAGCGCGGCGGCGTAGGCATTGGCGCCGAAGACGATGAGCCGCGGCGGCGGCGAGAAGGACGAAACGAAGACG
This sequence comes from Nocardia sp. NPDC057353, assembly GCF_042667085.1. Lineage (NCBI taxonomy): Bacteria > Bacillati > Actinomycetota > Actinomycetes > Mycobacteriales > Nocardiaceae > Nocardia > Nocardia sp. NPDC057353. The sequence goes on along the minus strand of NZ_JBHVAK010000075.1, from coordinate 25,201 downwards.
TCCGACTCCGGCAGCGCGACCAGCTCGGTGGCGTGCTTCTTGTCGGTGATCAGGTGCTGCCCGATCACGTCCGGGTCCGGATTCCAGACCACCGTGAAGACGGTGACCCGCCGGTGCGCGGCGATCTCCGCGGCCACCGTCGGGAACTCGGGGAAGGTCCACCGGGAGAACGGCTCGATGAAGATGTCGACGGTGTCGTCGCCGTCCGAGGCGGTCTCCACCCCGGAGAGCACGTCGAACCGGTGCAGCGCCCGATGCCCGGTGCGGGTCGCGCGCAGCGCACCCTCGAAAACCGCCTCCTCCAACCGGCCGGAGGCGATCGATCCGAATACACCCCCCTCCGGATCGATCAGCGTGGCGGCCCCCACCGGCAACGAGGTGGAGCCGACAGCGCGCACGATGGTGGCCAAGCCGCCGGTCCGGCCCGAATGCCAGACCCGCAGCAGGTCGTCGACGATGTCGCGCATCAGCTTGCTCCGATCACCGTGCGGCCGCGGGCGGGAAATCGTGATCGACACCCGTCCCCAAGTCGTCGCACGTGACGCACACCATATCGTCCCGGCGGGACAAATAGGGGCCTGCTCCGGAATCTCCTCGCAGCCGCACCCGCGCCGCCCGGCCGCGATTGTGGTCCGGCACAGCGGGGTGTTCGGAGTAAGGCATCTTCGCGACGCTATTCGGGTCGGATTGCGCCCGGGTTACGGGCGGTGATCCTGTGGCCGACTCCAAGCCGTCGCGGCGTCCGGTACGGGGTTGCTCGACGGTAGCGGACGGCTATGGGTCAGATCAGCCCGCGAAGAGTTCGCGAACGAACGGCGTGGAGTCGGGGAGGGACGCGTTCACAGCTCCGCTGTGGTCCTCGAAGTAGGTGTGCAGCCGAATCGGCTCACCCTTCGCCGCGGTGACGGCGGCCCAGCGCAGCGCCTGCGGGGTCACCACGTCCTTGTCGTAGAGCCCCTGGCCGACGAAGACCGGGCGGTCGTAGCCGGACTCCGGCAGCCCCATCTGGCGGCTGAGCACACCGTAGGCGTCCGGCAGGCTCGCGAGCGGCTTCGCGAACAGGTCGCCGATGGCGACGCCGCGCAGTTCATCGGCGAACGGCTCGATGCAGGCGGTGCGGGCGCGGTCGAGCCACTCCTTCCCCTCGTCGGTGAGCAGCCCGGTGACATCGAGCTCGGGGTGGCTCTGGCGCAGCCCGTCCAGGACGTAGAGGACGTAGGCGGTGAGGTGGTCACCGAGCGAGATCGGCGGCACGTTCGGGCCGAGCGCGAGGAACACCTCCTCCAGGTAGGCGGGGAGCCCGGTCGCGACGGCACCGCGGTAATCCAGCTCCGGCCCGCCGAACTCGGTGGCGTAGCGGGCGGTGAAGACCGCGGCGCCGCCGCCCTGCGACTGGCCGACCACGGCCCACCGGTTCGAGAGCTCCGGGTAGCGGGTGTGCGCGGCGCGCACCGCGTCCACCACGTTGTGCGCGGCGACCCGGCCGTTCAGGTACGGGTGCTCGCCGGGCACGCCGAGCCCGGCGTAGTCGGCGGCGACGACGGCGTAGCCCTGCTCCAGCCAGGCGCCGAGGTAGGAGCGGTCGCGCTCGACCGCGGCCGGGCCGCCGACGCTGTACGCGCACTCGTCGCCGAGGCCGACCGTGCCGTGCGCCCAGGCGATCACCGGCCAGCCGCCTGCAGGCACCTGCCCCGCGGGGAAGTAGACCGCCGCGCTCGCGGGCGCGGGGGCGTCGCCGACGGTCGTGCTGGTGTAGAGCAGCCGCGCCGTGCCCGCGGCGCCCGGCATCGCGGCGGCCGCGGGCAGCGCCTCGACCGAGAGCGGGGTGCCCGGCGCGGCAGGCGCGGGCTGCGCGGCGGCGGGGGCGCCGGTCGCGAGTGCGGTGGCGCAGGCGAGCGCGCAGGCGCCCGCGGCGATGGCGCGCGCAGGCGCGGTCCAGGGGTTGCGCATCGTGCTCCTGTCCGGTGGATCTCGCCGCGGCGCGAAGATCCGCCGCGGATACCTGCCCGAGTCTGCCGCACCACGGGCACGGCCACTCGTCCCCGGCGGAGGGTTTCCCACCCGCGCCGGAGCCGCACCGCGCTGTGAAGGTGCTCACAGCGCGCCGCGGGGCGACCGCGGATCGGGAGGACGGCCCGCGGCGGTAAACAGTACGGGCGTTACGCTGAAACCGCACGTCAGACCTACCGTCGGGTAGCTTTGGCCTTTGCTATCCGGCGGCTAATTTCGCAGAGTTAGCAGAAGTCATGGCAAAGCTAGCTCGAATTCACAATAACTACAGGTAGACGCTGGTTTTCGGATGTGCAATCGTGTGGAAGTACACCCCCAGGGCCTAGCAAGCCTGTAAAGCACCCGACCAGCAGATCGAGCGCTCCGCTCGTACCGGCGGGTACCAACAGACGAGAAAGTGGAGTAGAGATGTCGACCACCGGCACCCCGAAAACCGCTGCGGAGATCCAGCAGGACTGGGACACCAACCCGCGCTGGAAGGGCATCACCCGCAACTACACCGCGGATCAGGTGGTGAAGCTGCAGGGCACCGTCGTCGAGGAGCACACCCTCGCCCGCCGCGGTTCGGAGATCCTCTGGGATCTCGTGAACAACGAGGACTACATCAACTCGCTCGGCGCCCTCACCGGCAACCAGGCCGTGCAGCAGGTGCGCGCGGGCCTGAAGGCGATCTACCTCTCCGGTTGGCAGGTCGCCGGTGACGCGAACCTCTCCGGCCACACCTACCCGGACCAGAGCCTCTACCCGGCCAACTCGGTGCCGCAGGTGGTGCGCCGGATCAACAACGCGCTGCTGCGCGCCGACGAGATCGCCAAGGTCGAGGGCGACACCTCGGTGAGCAACTGGCTGGCCCCGATCGTGGCCGACGGCGAGGCCGGCTTCGGCGGCGCGCTGAACGTCTACGAGCTGCAGAAGGCCATGATCGCCGCGGGCGTCGCCGGCTCGCACTGGGAGGACCAGCTGGCCTCCGAGAAGAAGTGCGGCCACCTCGGCGGCAAGGTGCTGATCCCGACCCAGCAGCACATCCGCACCCTGACCTCCGCGCGCCTCGCGGCCGACGTGGCAGGCGTGCCCACCGTGGTCATCGCCCGCACCGACGCCGAGGCCGCGACCCTGCTGACCTCCGACGTGGACGAGCGCGACCGCGAGTTCCTGGACGGCACCCGCACCGCCGAGGGCTTCTACGGCGTGAAGAACGGCATCGAGCCCTGCATCGCCCGCGCCAAGGCGTACGCGCCCTACTCCGACCTGATCTGGATGGAGACCGGCGTGCCGGATCTCGAGGTCGCCAAGAAGTTCGCCGAGTCGGTGCGCAGCGAGTTCCCGGACCAGCTGCTGGCCTACAACTGCTCGCCCTCCTTCAACTGGAAGGCGCACCTGGACGACGCGACCATCGCGAAGTTCCAGAAGGAGCTCGGCGCGATGGGCTTCAAGTTCCAGTTCATCACGCTGGCCGGCTTCCACTCGCTCAACTACGGCATGTTCGACCTGGCGCACGGCTACGCCCGCGAGGGCATGACCGCCTTCGTCGACCTGCAGGAGCGCGAGTTCAAGGCCGCCGAGGAGCGTGGCTTCACCGCCATCAAGCACCAGCGCGAGGTCGGCGCCGGGTACTTCGACAGCATCGCCACCACCGTCGATCCGAACACCTCCACGGCGGCGCTGAAGGGCTCCACCGAAGAGGGCCAGTTCCACTGAGTTGGATTGTCCCGCCTCCGCGGGACGTGGTTCGCGGCCCAGGGAGGCCCGCGGTTCCGCACCCGAGACTCGCGCCTTCGGCGCATGCGCTTCGGGTACGGAACCTCGGGCCTGCCGCGAACCGGCGCTCGTCGGGCTCGCGCCCTGCGAGTTGCCCTGCAGGGGTTCGGGGTTCGCGGAACCCCGAGATGATCTCCTACCTCGGGTAGGGGGTGTACCGCCCTCCCCGCCGAACAGCCCCGGCGGGGAGGGCATCCCTATACCGTGCGAGAAATGTCGCCACACAACCGGCAGGAGCGGGACCGTGAGTAGCGAGAAGATTCAACGGGTCGGTGTTATCGGCGCCGGCCAGATGGGTGCGGGCATCGCCGAGGTGTGCGCGCGTGCGCACGTCGACGTGCTGGTGTACGAGCAGACCAGGGAGCTGGCCGCCGCAGGTCGCGCGCGCATCCTGCGCTCGCTGGATCGCGGCGTGAGCAGCGGCAAGATCACCGAGCGGGAGCGCGAGCAGACCGCGTGGCGGCTGCGCTTCACCTCCGACCTCGGCGACTTCGCCGACCGCCAGCTGGTGGTCGAGGCGGTCCTGGAGGACGAGCAGGTCAAGACCGCCATCTTCGCCGACCTGGACAAGGTCGTCACCGACCCGGACGCGGTGCTGGCCTCCAACACCTCCTCCATCCCGATCATGAAGATCGCCGTCGCCACCGCCAACCCCGAGCGCGTCGTCGGCATGCACTTCTTCAACCCGGTCCCGGTGCTGCCGCTGGTCGAGCTGGTGACCACGCTGAAGACCAGCGCGCCGGTGACCGGCCGCGCCGAGGCCTTCGCCGCCGACGTGCTCGGCAAGCAGGTCGTGCGCTCCTCCGACCGCTCCGGTTTCGTCGTCAACGCGCTGCTGGTGCCGTACCTGCTCTCCGCCATCCGCATGGTGGAGTCCGGTTTCGCCACCAAGGAGGACGTGGACAAGGCGATGGTGCTCGGGTGTGCGCACCCGATGGGGCCGCTCGCGCTGACCGACCTGGTCGGGCTCGACACCGTGAAGTCGATTGCCGACTCGATGTACGCCGAGTTCAAGGAGCCGCTGTACAGCGCGCCCCCGCTGCTCATGCGTATGGTCGAGGCGGGTCTGCTCGGGAAGAAATCCGGCGCAGGCTTCTACCAGTATTGATTTGCCGCGCCTCCGCGCGGCGGGTTCACGGCCCTTCGGGGGCTCGCCGTTCCGCACTCGCGACTCGCGCCTGCGGCGCATGCGCTGCGGGCACGGAACGACGAGCCGGGCCGTGACCTGTGCGCGTAGCGTCGGAGGGGGACCTCACCACCTTGTGAACACCGCCGCACGTCGCGGCAGATGAACTCCAGGAGTTTCGCAATGGTCAACGTGTCCGATGGCTTCGGGTCGAGCGTTCTCGGCTACCCCCGGATCGGCGCCCACCGGGAACTGAAGCGGGCCCTGGAGTCGTACTGGCGGGGCTCCCTGACCCGCGACGAGCTGATCGCGACCGGCCGCGACATCCAGGAGCGGCAGTTCGCCGAGCTGGCCGCGACCGGCCTCACCCAGGTGCCGGGCAACACCTTCTCCTTCTACGACCACGTGCTGGACAACGCGCTGCTCTTCGGCGCCGTCCCGCGCCGCTTCGAGCAGGAGCGGAAAGACCTGCACCCGCTCGACTTCTACTTCCTCATGGCCCGCGGCCGCCCCGACCTCCCCCCGCTGGAGCTGGTCCGCTACTTCGGCACCAACTACCACTACCGCCAGCCCGAGCTGGACGCCGACACCGAGTTCTCGCTGCACCCCGAGTACCTGCTCGACGAGTGGGACCGGGCGATGGCGCGCGGCATCGAGCTGCGCCCGGTGGTGCTCGGCCCGGTTTCGCTGCTGCTGCTCTCCAAGGCGGGCCACGTCCCCGGCGAGCCGGAGTTCGACACCCTGAGCCTGCTCGACCGGCTGCTCCCGTTCTACGAGCAGCTCTTCGAGCTGCTGGCCAAGCGCGGCTCCACCTGCGTCCAGCTGGACGAGCCCTGCTTCACCGGCGAGCGCACCCCGGACGAGCTGGCCGCCTTCGAGCGCGCCTACCAGCGGCTGGCCAAGGCGCCGCTGCGCCCGCGGATCCTGGTGACCGGGCAGTACGGCAACTTCGGCGAGGCGCTGCGGATCCTGGCGCAGTCCGGGGTCGAGGCCATCGGGCTCGACCTGGCGACCTACCGCATCACCCCGGAGGAGCTGGCCGCCATCCCCGGCATCCGGCGCAAGCGGCTCTACGCGGGCGTGATCAGCGGCCTCAACGTCTGGCGCGCGGACCGCTACGTCACCCTGACGTATCTGCAGGAGCTGGCGAAGGTCTGCCCCGACCTGGTGGTCTCCACCGGCACCACGCTGCTGCACGTCCCCTACGACGTGCTCGCCGAGTACGACATCGAGGGCAATGTGGCCGACCGCCTCGCCTTCGCCAAGCAGAAGGTCGGCGAGGTGGTCTCGCTGGCCAAGGCGCTCACCGAGGGCCCGTCGGACAAGTGGCGCAAGCGCCCCACCGAGGTGCACTTCAAGCAGAAGCACGCGGTGCGCCAGCGGGTCTACGCCATCACCCCCGCCATGCGCACCCGCGAGCCGTACGCCGTGCGCCGCGAGGCCCAGCAGGAGGCGCTGAACCTGCCGCCGGTGCCCGCCACCACGCTCGGCTCCTTCCCGCAGACCGCGCGGCTCCGGCAGGCCAGGCACGACCTCGGCGCGGGCAAGATCTCCTACGCGGAGTACCGCAAGCAGGTCGAGGCCGAGATCGAGGCCACCATTCGGCTGCAGGAGGACATCGGCCTGGACGTGCTCGTGCACGGCGAGCACGAGCGCAACGACATGATCCAGTACTTCGCCGAGCTGCTCGACGGCTTCGCGACCACCCGCTTCGGCTGGGTCCAGGTCTACGGCTCGCGCTGCGTGCGCCCGCCGATCGTCTACGGCGACGTCTCCCGCCCGGGGCCGATGTCGGTCGAGTGGATCAGCTACGCCCAGTCGCTCACCGACCGCCCGGTCAAGGGCATGGTGAGCGGCCCGGTGACCATGCTCGCCCGCTCCTTCGTGCGCCAGGACCAGCCGCTCTACGAGACCGCCGACCAGGTGGCGCTCGCCATCCGGGACGAACTGGTCGACCTGGAGCGCGCCGGGATCAAGATCATCCAGGTGGACGAGCCCGCCATCCGCGAGCTGCTCCCCGCCCGCCCCGAGGGCCGCCCCGAGTACCTGCGCTGGGCCGTCGCCGCCTTCCGCCTGGCCACCTCCGGCGTCCGCCCGGAGACCCAGATCCACACCCACATCGGCTACTCCGGCCGCGCCGAGGTCGTGCAGGCGATCGAGGAGCTCGACGCCGACGTCACCGCCATCATCGCCACCCGCTCCATCGAGTGGGTGATCGACGCCCTGGCCGAGGACTACGCGAGCGGCAACGGGCTCAGCCACGGCGTCGGCCCCGGCGTCTACGAGAGCCGGTCGGCGCGGATCCCGGATATCGACGAGCTCGACGAGCAGCTCACCGCCGCCGCGAAGGCGGTCGGCGCGGAGCGGTTGTGGGCCAATCCGGACGGTGGGTTGAAGACGAGGCACTACTGGCAGTTGGACCCGTCGCTGCGGAATATGGTCGCGGCGGCGCGGCGGGTTCGGCGCAGGGTGTTGGCCGAGCAGGCGGAGCCGGTCACGGCCGGCTCCTGACCTCGAGCAGGTCGAGCAGGGTTCCCGGGTCGGCGATGGTGGCGGGACGGAGGTAGTCCAGGTTGGCCGCCGTCATCGCCGCCAGGGCGATCGGGCGCACGCCGTGCCGCAGGCCGACGTGCACGATCCGATCGATACCCGCACCGATCAACGGGGACATGGTCTCCGCGAGCGGATGCAGGTGATCGGCGTGGGTCCGCCCGCCGTGCACGATCGCGTTGCGCTTGCGGTAGAAGCGAACGAACTCCTTGCTGAGAATGGTTGCGGTCCGGCGGATCTCGGCGGCGGGGTCGACCAGGAACGGTCGGAGCCGGGTGATGGCCAGTTCGTCGGTCACCTTGCTCATGAACAGCGGTTCGTCGGAGCAGAGCCGTCGCTGGAATCGCCGGGCGCGGCTCAGGTTGTCCGGGCAGCCGCGAAGCTCGACCGCCAGCGCATCGTCGTTCTCGCGAATGTAGGCGTGCGCCAGCCGGGTCAGCTCGCCGCGCGGCATGGCTGCGGCGATGATGAGCGAGAAACGCTCGGCGGCGACGATGTCGGGGTCGTCCGGGCCGACGAGGAGTGATTCGATCGCCGACCATCCGCTCATGATGGCGATGTGCGCAGGCCCGGTCCGCACCGGTTGCAGCAGGGCGAGCGCACCGGTGATGTAGTCCGGCATCCCGAGATCGGGCAGCCGGCCCAGCCGTTCGAAGGACCGCACGTCCAGAGTTCTGTTGGTGGTGTGGGTGGCAAAGGCCGTCGCTTTGTCCTGTGACCACATCCACGGAGCGATGTGGATCGTGCCCCGGCAACCGATGGTGAACTTGGTCTGCAGATCGGCGATCCTGGTGCGCGCCCGGTCCGCCGCCGAGTTGATGTCACGAGCCGCGACTTCGAGGAGAAAGCCGCCTTGGTGGCGCACCGCAACGGCTTCCGGGGCATACTGCCTCTTCCAGCCCGCGGCGTCGGTGCTCGTCATCCAACCCGGTGCGGTCGCGGCATCGATCGCGAACGGTGGCTTGTTGGCAACCGGGACGCAGAAGATGTAGCTCCGCTCCGGCCTGGCCAGCCGCTCCGCGGCGGCCCGGAGAAAATCGGGAACCGTGCAGATGTCCGGCCGCTGCTGCAGATCCCTGATCCAGGTGTGCAGGCTGCTTCGGTGGTAGCCGGCATCAAGGATATGGGCGGCTATCCGCCGGGCCGCACCCTCGATATCGAGAGCCCGGCCACGCTCGAACTCGTCGGCCCAGTTGTGTAGGTAGGCCGCATCGGAACGTCGAATGTGCTCCTGTAGGACCACGTAGGCGTGACTGCCGGTGGCGATACCGGGGCTGACAGCGGCTGCCGCCTTGCCTACGGCATTGCGCAGGTCCCCCAGCCCCGGGTCCGTCTTCAACGCATGCGTTGCGTAGCTGCGCAGGTCCTCGACGGCACCGGCCGGAACGCCGGGCGTGATGCTCTCGTCGAGTAGCTCCCGGGCGAGTTGTATTGTGCCGCAACGCCACAACCGGCGATGCCACGGCGAATCCGTCGAGGTCACCTCGCGCAACCGGGTAACGAAACCTTCCTGCCCGCCCTTCTCCACAACCCCCATGGCGTGTTACCGTACACCCGGTAAATGGGCGTCCTCGCCCTGCTTTCGAGCGGGGCCAGCCGCCCATTCTTCATTTCCGCGGGCGGTGCTCGATCAGGGCTGCCGACGCAGGCGCAGCAGGTCGGCGATGTGGGTGAGGCAGGGGCCGAGTCTGCGGGCTGGGGTGGGCGGGTCGGGGGTGACGGCGGCTTCCGGCCGCACCTCGTACCGCCGGATGTAGGCCCCGGCGAACCCCTGCACCGTCGCGGTGACCGGAATGGCGAGCAGGGCGCCGGTGGGGCCGAGCAGCGCCGCGCCCGCGATGACGGCGCCGAAGGCGACGGCGGGGTGCATGTCGAGGGTGGTCGCGGTGACCCGCGGCTGCAGGACGTAGTTCTCGAACTGCTGGTAGAGCACGATGAAGCCGAGCAGCCAGAGCGCATTGACCGGCTCGTACACCAGCGCGACGAGCACCGGGAGCGCGCCGGCCAGGTAGGTGCCGACGGTGGGCACGAACTGCGAGACCACACCGACCCAGAGCGCCAGCGCGAAGGCCGACGGCACGTCCAGGACGCGCATGGCGACGTAGTGCGCGAGCGTCGAGGACTCGTACGCCTGCTTCCAGTAGCGGTCCTTGTGCAGCCCGTGCCCGGCGATGCCGACCACGGCCCGCACCCGCTCCGGGTGATCCAGGGCGTACCGCACCGCCAGATCCGAACCCCAGGAGTGACCGGCGACCACCCACCCCTCGATCCCCGCCGCCCGCCGCACCGCCTCCAGATCGGCCACAGCCTGCCGCAGGTTGTGCGGGCCGCCGCCGGAACGCCCGACGCCGCGCGGCTCGGGGCACCACGTGCGCATTCCCCGCGGTGTCTGCCGTCGGTCTGCCAGATAGTGCACGCAGCCGGGGCCGCCGGAGAGCAGAAGGACGTCGGGCCCAGTGCCGAAGACGTCGATGTGCAGCCGGGCGCCGTCCTCGGCGGTGACTTCGCTCAGATCGTCCCCGCGTCGATCACGAACCGGTACTGCACGTCGCTGGCGACGACCCGGTCGTAGGCCGCGTCGATCTCGTCGACGGAGATCAACTCGATCTCCGCGCCGATTCCGTGCTTGGCGCAGAAGTTCAGCATCTCCTGGGTCTCGGCGATGCCGCCGATCATCGAGCCGGAGAGCGAGCGGCGGTAGCTGGCCAGCAGGTACGGGCGGATGCTCGCCGGGTTCTCGGGCAGGCCGAGCGCGACGAGGGTGCCGTCGACCTTCAGCAGCTTGAGGTAGTTGTCCAGGGGGAGGTCGGCGGAGACGGTGTTGAGGATGAGGTCGAAGCGGTTGCGCAGGTCCTTGAAGGTCTGCTTCTCGGCGGTGGCGTAGTAGCCGGTGGCGCCGAGCCGGAGCCCGTCGTCGCGCTTGCGCAGCGACTGGCTGAGCACCGTCACCTCGGCGCCGAGCGCGGCGGCGATCTTCACCCCGACGTGCCCGAGCCCGCCCATGCCGATGATCGCCACCTGTTTGCCCGGCCCGGCGTTCCAGTGCCGCAGCGGGGAGTAGGTGGTGATGCCCGCGCAGAGCAGGGGGGCCGCGACGTCGAGGCCGATGCCCTCCGGGATGGACAGCACGAAGCTCTCGGTGACCACGATCTGCGTGGCGTACCCGCCGAGCGTGACCCCGCCCGGCTGCACCGCCTCGTCGACCGGGGTGTTGTAGGTCATGACGGCGCCGCGCTCGCAGTACTGCTCGTTGCCGTCCAGGCAGGGGGCGCAGCGGCCGCAGGAGTCGACCATGCAGCCGACGCCGACCCGGTCGCCGACGGCGTGCCTGGTGACGGCGGAGCCGACCGCGGCCACGATGCCCGCGATCTCGTGGCCGGGCACGCAGGGGTACTTGGCGCCGCCCCACTCGTTGCGGGCGGTGTGGATGTCGGAGTGGCAGATGCCCGCGTACTTCACGTCGATCAGGACGTCGTGCGGGCCGAGCTCGCGGCGCTCGATGGTGACCTTCTCGAACGGCCCGGCGGGGTCCGACATGGCGTAGGCGGCAGCGGTGCTCATGCGTACATGCCTACCGTCGCATGCTGCGGTTTGCCAACCGGCCGCTCCGCTCGGGGGGTGCGGTCCGCCCGCAGCGGCCACAATGGAGACTTCGAGCCGGCCGGAGATGGGACGACCATGGACGACGGATGGCAGCCGCGCGACCCCGAACGCGGCGGGCGCGGCGCCGCGCTGCTCCTGGTGGTGGCGCTGGCGCTCGCCGGGTTCGTCGGTTTCCGCGCCGACCTGCTCGACGCCTTCACCGGGCCGGAGCGGGTGCCCGCCGCGGTCGCGCCGCCCGCGCCGCCGCTGGACCCGGTCGCGGTGGCGGCGGCGGTCGGCCCGGCGCTGGTGAACATCGCGGTCACGCTGCGGCCGTTCGGCGCGGCGGCGGCGGGCTCCGGGATCGTGCTCGGGCCGGAGGGTGAGGTGCTCACCAGCCACCATGTGATCAAGGGTGCGGAATCGGTGCTGGTCACCGATGTGGGGACGGGTGTGGAGTACGCGGCGGAGGTGCTCGGCTACGACGCCACCGCCGATATCGCGCTGCTCGCGCTCACCGGCGCGGGCGGGCTGCCGAGCGCGCGGCTCGGCTCCTCCGCCCGGCTGCGGCTGCGCGACGAGGTGCTCGCGCTGGGCAATGCCGGCGGGGTGGGCGGGGCGCCGACCGCGGTCGCGGGCCGGATCACCGACCTGAACAGCACCATCGTCGCGCAGAACTCCGCCGACTTCTCCCGGCTGGCGCTGCGCGGCATGGTCGAGGTGGCGGCGGCGGTGACCGCGGGGCAGTCCGGCGGGGCGCTGGCCGACCGCAACGGCGAGGTGATCGGGGTGATCACCGCGGCCTCCGGCCCGGCCGAGGAGCCGCTGCCCGCCGGGCAGCAGCCGAACGGGTACGCGGTGCCGATCGACAAGGCCATGGCCGTGGTGCGGCAGATCCGCGCTGGGGTCTCCGCGGGGGCGGTGCACGTCGGCCCGACCGCGACGCTCGGCGTGCTGATCTCCGACGCCGCGGGCGGCGCCCGACTGGACGTGGTGCTCTACGGCACCCCGGCCTGGAACGCCGGGCTCGCCGACGGCAGCGTGGTGGTCGCGGTGGACGGCAAGCCCACCGCGGGCGCGACCGCGCTGCGCGCCGAGATCGACGCCAGGCGCCCGGCCGACGTGGTCCGGCTGGAGGTGCTGGAGAACGGCGTCCGCCGGGTCGTCGAGGTGGTGCTGGCCGAGAGCCCGCCGCGCTGAGCGCTCAGGCCAGCGACAGCCAGTAGTCCTGGAAGCGCAGGAAGACCAGGACCAGCACGGTCGCGTAGAACACCGCGACGAAGGTCCAGCGCCACTCCGCCAGGATCCGCAGCGGCCCGGCGGAGCGCCCCCACAGCTGCTCGGTGACGACCGCGAACAGCGGCGTGATGATCGCCCACACCACCAGGCAGTACGGGCACAGCGCATTGATCCGGTACAGGCTCTGGAAGATCAGCCAGCCGACGAAGACCAGGCCGAGCGCGGTGCCGAGCCAGAGCCCGCCCCAGATCCAGCGTGGGAAGGCGATGCCGGCCACCGAGAGCAGCCCGAGCGTGACCACGACCGAGAAGCCGACCACGCCGATCAGCGGATTCGGGAAGCCGAAGAGCGCCGCCTGCTCGGTGGTCATCACCGAACCGCAGGAGAGCACCGGGTTGAAGCTGCACGACGGCGTGTAGCCGGGGTCGGTGAAGAGCTTGAAGCGCTCCACGGTCAGCGCTACCGCCGCCAGCCAGCCGAGCACCCCGGCGAGCAGCAGAATCCAGGCGGACCGGGGCGGTGCCGCGGTCACTGCGCGGCGGTGATCGCGCCGGCCAGCTGGTCCGGGGTGACCTGGGTGCCGTTCACGAACACCGACGGGGTGGACTGCACGCCGCTGTTCAGGGTGTCGTCGGTGCGGGCCGCGACGTACTTGTCGTAGGTGCGGTCGGTGATGCACTGCTCGATCGACGGGTCGGTGTAGCCGACGGCCTGCGCGATCTGCAGCAGCGAGGCGTCCGGCAGGCCGGCGCCGCCCTCGCTGGGCTGCTGGGCGTACATGGTCTTCAGCCAGCTCTGGAACTTGGCCGGGTCGGTGCCCGCGACGCAGTAGGCGGCGTTGGCGGCGCGCGAGGAGTACTCGGTGGTGGAGGCGCGGTCCAGGAAGGCGATGATGTTGTACTCGACGGCGGCAGTGCCGTTGTCCACGGCGTCTTCGAGGACCTGGCCGTACTGGGCCTCGAAGGCCTTGCAGGCGGGGCACTGCAGGTCGGCGACGACGCGCACGGTGGTCGTCGCGTCCGGCTTGCCGATCCGGATGTAGCCGCTGTCGGTGATGGTGCCGGTGATGCCCGCCGGGTTCTGCGGGGCGCCCGCGGCGATGGTGGGGGTGGGGCCCTCGTCGTTGTTCGCGGCGTTCTTGATGGCGATGCTGATGCCGATGGCGGCCACCAGCCCGACCAGCACGACCGCGACCGCGACCTGGATGAGGAGCTTGCGCTTGCGGTCGGCGCGCTCCGCGGCCGCCAGCGGGTTGTTGCTTCCCTTGCTCACCGTGCGTTCACCACGCCTTTCGTCGGGTCTTGCGATCGCTGCCGCACCGATCGTAGTTCCGCGCCGGGAAGGCGGGCCGGGGGCATCGTGCCCCATCCTGGCGCAGTGACCTGAGATTTTCCGTAGTCGAAAGGAGGCGGGCTCGGTGCCGTTGGTCACCGGTCAGGTTTCGCAGGCGACTCCGTCGCCGTCGCGATCGAGGTCGCTGCGGTAGCCGGGCTCGCCGCTGTGCAGTGGCGCGGCGCCTGCCGCGCGGGCCGCCGCGCAGTTGCGGTAGTAGGCGCTCGGGGCCTGGGTGGGTTGCGGCGTCTCCAGCTGCGGTGCTGGCGGCACCGCCACGGTCGTCGGCACGGCCACCGGCGGCGGCGGGGCAGGCATCCACGTGGTGGTCGGCAGGGCTACCGGCGGCGGGGCAGGCGCCTGCGTGGTGGTGGGCACCGGCGGGGTGGTGGGCTGCACCCGCGTCGTTGTGGTCGGGCTCGGCGTCGTGGTGGTCGGCGCAGGCGTCGTGCTCGACGCCGAGGTACCGGCCACCGATGTCGTGCTCGGCGGCCGCGTCGTGCTCGCCGCCCGCTGCTGCGTCGCCTCGCCGCCACACCCCACCGCGGCCAGCACCGCGAATCCGGCCAACCCGATTCCGATCCCTCGCAGAGTCCCCATGGACGGAGCGTGGCAGTTCGGCCAGGTACGGCGACGGGCTTCGACCGCCGATGCGGGCTCCGGCCGGGAACCGGTCGGTACGAGTTGCTACGCGGTTTCCAACCTCTGCAACTGCTCCGCGACATCGAACTTGGCCGCGGGCCAGTGCAGGTCGAGGGCGGTGAGGGCGTCGATGAGGAGCTCGGTGACGGCGAGGCGGGAGAACCATTTGCGGTCGGAGGGGATGACGTGCCACGGCGCGTACTCGGTGCTGGTGCGGTCGAGCATGGCCTGGTAAGCGGCCTGGTACTGGGGCCAGTAGGCGCGCTCGTCGATGTCGCTGGGGTTGAACTTCCAGTACTTGTCGGGGCGCTGCAGCCGCTCGCGGAGCCGCTTCTTCTGCTCGTCGAGGGAGACGAACATGGCGACCTTGACGATGGTGGTCCCCTCGTCGACCAGCCCGCGCTCGAACTCGTTGATCTCGTCGTAGCGCGGCTCCCACTCGGTGGGCGGCACCAGGTCGTGCACCCGGACCACCAGGACGTCCTCGTAGTGCGAGCGGTCGAAGACGCCGAGCTGGCCGCCGCGCGGCAGCGCCTTGCGGATCCGCCACAGGTAGTGGTGGCGCTGCTCCTCCGGGGTGGGCACGCCGAAGGAGGCGTGGTCGACGCCCTGCGGGTCGACCGAGCCGATCACGTGCCTGACGATGCCGCCCTTGCCCGCGGTGTCCATGCCCTGCAGGACCAGCAGCACATTGCGGTGGTCACCGGAGCGGCCGTTGGCGTACAGCTTCTCCTGCAGCTTCGAGAGCACCTCGCCGCGTTCGGTGAGCAGCAGCTGCCCGGCGGCCTTGTCGCCGGTGAAGCCCGGCGTCGCCGAGGTGTCCAGGTCGGCGACGCGCAGGCCGTCGGCTCGCAGTGCTTCGGCGGCGGGCGTTGTCCAGTTCGGCGACATCCCCCACACCTACCACGAGCGCGTCCCGGCTCACCGGATCTGGGCCAACCGGGTCAGCTGCGCGGCGAACTCGGCGTCGCCGACCGGGGTCAGGGTGAGGTCGTGCGCGGTGGTGAGCAGGTAGCGGCCGTCGCCGCTGAGGTCGAGCCAGCTGCGGTGCCTGGTCGGCGGCGACATGGGGTCGTCCGGCGCGACCGTGACGGTGACGAAGCCGCGGCCGTCGACCGGGCGGCGCAGCATCTTCCGGAAGTGGGCCGCGCCCCGATCCGGCTCGTCGGCGGGGTCGGGGCCGGGGCGGGCGCCGGAGCCGAAGGTCGCGGAGTGGCCGTGCAGCACGGCGTCCTGCGGTTCACGCAGCGCCGGGTTGCGGCCCGCCCGCGCCGAGCCGATCAGCTGCACCAGCCGCTCGCCGAGCGTGCGGGCGTGGCACATGACCACGGTGACCTGCCGCGGGGCGGCGGCGACGATGCTCGCGTGGTGGTGCACCACCGCCGCGTAGAGCAGGATCCGCTCGGTGTGCGGCGCGCTCCCGTTGTTCCGGCTGCGCACGGTGCGCTCGCCGGACACGGTGACGGTGGTGGCGTCCGGGCGGGCGCAGACCATGAGCGCGGCCGCCAGGTCGGGGTCGGCCTGGCGCGGGAAGCGCTGCGGGAGGCGCAGGGCCGCGTGCTCGCGCTCGCTGCGGGCGGTCCCGGCGGGCGCCATGTTGATCGGGTACGGACGGCGGTCGAGGCCGGTCTCGTTCTCCCAGACGTAGCTGAACTCGTCCGGGTCGAGCACCCACTTCACCGCGCGCCGTCCGGGCCCGCGGGCGGCACGGTGAAGCGGGGGACCGCGTCGCCGGTTGCGGGCATGGTGGGGGTGTAGACGTTGGTCATGGTGTCCTGCGCGTCGGCGAGCGCCGTCGCGGCGATGACCTCGTGCTCCATCCGCCTGCGGCCGCCGTGCACCGCCTCGGCCACCGGGTCGGGCAGCGCGTGGTACTCCGGGGGCGGGGTGATCGCGGCGCGGACGGTCTGCGCCGCCTCGGCATTCAGCTCGAGCAGCCGCTGGATGGTGCGGCAGACGTCGCTCGCCGCGCTGCCCGCCGCGGTGAACTCCCTGGTCGCCGCGGCGGCCGCGGTCGCCGACTGCCCGGACCAGCGGGCGAAGAGCGGTGCGGTGGTGTCGGCGAAGGACTGGAAGGCCGCGCCGAGCGCGTCCGCCGCGCCCTGCCAACCGGTCGCGGCGCGGCCGAGCGCGGCCGGGTCGAGCTGCTCGTGCACCAGCTCCCAGATCTCCCGGTGCTGGTAGCCGGCGAAGCGCTCGCGGATCGGGGCGTAGGGCGGGTCGGTGGCGCCCGCGCCGCTCAGCGCGCGGCTGCGCACCCCGATGGCGTCGGCGGCGGCCCGCGCCGCGTGGTCGGCCACGGTCCCGCCTAGTTCCCCGCCGCGGCGGAGCCGTTCACGATTTGCTCCCGGCCAGGGCGAAGGCCGCGCCCGCGGCCGCCTCGGCGTCGGCGAAGCGGCG
The DNA here is from genome assembly GCF_042667085.1 of Nocardia sp. NPDC057353. Classification (NCBI taxonomy): domain Bacteria; kingdom Bacillati; phylum Actinomycetota; class Actinomycetes; order Mycobacteriales; family Nocardiaceae; genus Nocardia; species Nocardia sp. NPDC057353. Next base: position 8,562 of record NZ_JBHVAK010000075.1, on the reverse strand, counting down.
ACCCGCGGCCAGGTACGCGGCTTTGTAGAGCAGTGCCGTCTGCTGGAAGGCGGTCACCGTGGCGAGGAACTCCTGCCCCTTGGCGCCGAACCCGCGCGCCAGCCCGCTCCCGGTGGGCAGGGCGGGGAAGCCGCGCACGGCCTCCAACCCCTGCCCGCGCTCGGCGATCCGGCCCAGCTCGGCGACCAAGTCGTCGCAGGCGGCGGCGAGCCCGCTCGCGACATCGGAGTCCAGCGCCACCACACCGGGGTCGCCCTCCCTGGCCGCCGCGTAGAGCGCGCGCGCCGCCGACTGCCCGGTATCCGGAATTCCCATGTGGCCAACCCCTCTGGCGTTACCCCTGCTCATCCGCACTGTACCGGCGGGTACGCACCGGTGGTCGGCGGAAATCGCCGGTGTCGGGTGATCTGGCGCACCGGGCCTGTCGCCTAGACTGGCGCCGGTCGGTCGAGGGGGAGGGAAATCGTGAGCGAGGCTGCCGAAAATCCGGCGCTGCCCAAGTATTTGCAGATCGCGAAGCACTTCGCCACCCGAATCGAGGAGGGGGAGCTGCCCCCGGGCGCCGAGGTGCCGTCGGAGCGGGAGCTGGCCGCGCAGTGGGGCGTCGCGCGGCTCACCGCCAATAAGGCGCTGCGCGAGCTGCGCAGGCTCGGGCTGGTCGAAACCCGCCCGCAGTCGGGGAGTTTCGTCATGGAGCGCGCCGTGGCGGCGATCGCGCGGGACGAGCCGGGGCTACACCTGGGTTATCCGGGCGACGGCTACCGCTGGCCCGCGCTCGGCGCCACCCCGGACGTGGTGGCCGACGCCGAGCCGGGGCTCGCGGGCGGCGCGGGCACCGACCCCGCCGTGCTGCTGCTCCGGGCGGGCGCCGAGCCCGCGCCGGACGCGCTGCGGGCGGAGTTCACCGGCGCGGGGATGCTGGTGGCGCGAATCCGCCTCGTGCGCGGTGCCTCCGGGGTCGCGGCGCTGGTGACCTCGTGGTTCGCGCCCGGCCTCGCCGAGCGGGCGCCGCTGCTGGCGCGGGCCGAGGCGCTGCCCGGCGGCTCCGGCCGGTACCTGGCCGAGGTGGCCGGGGTGCGGGTGGCATTCGGCCACGACCGGGTCACTGCGCGGCTGGCGAGCGCCTTCGAGCGCGAGCAGCTCGGGCTGCCCGATCCGGCCGCGGTGCTGGTGCGCCGCTCCGCCAGGTACACCGCCGACGGCGTGCTGGTGCGGGTGGACGACGTTGTCCAGCAACCGGATCGCTGGTTCGGCGCCTGACGCGCCGACGACACGCCGTCACCGCATTGACACCACCCGGGGCAGCGCTGGAACAATCCAACCGGGCTCTGGCGCAGCCCGTCCAAGGGGAGTGGGGAGGGGTGCGATGTTCGATCCATTGACCGTCGGCGGCTGGCTGATCGTCGACGAGCGGTGCGCGGTCCGGCGCGGCCGCGATGCCAGACCGGGCCACGTGACCTTCGTCTTCGACGGCGGCGCAACCGAATTCGAGCTGACCCTGGCGCCGGCCATTCTGCGTCGCATGGTCGAGCTCTGTTGAATTTGCCCGGCTTCGCCGGGCGAGTTCGCCGCCCTGCGGGACGGGCGGCGAACGGGCTCGTAAGACTCGCCCTGCGGGCGCTAGGCGGGGCGGGTGGCGCTGACGTACTGGAGGAGGCGGTGGACCTGCTGGTCCACCTCGGTCAGCCCGTGCTCGGCGAAGAGCGCGGGGAAGGTGGCGGTGTCGAAGACGCGCAACCCGCCCGCGCCGCCGACCGCGGTGCTCACCGCCCCGAACCAGCCGGGAGTGCGGTGGCTGGTGCTGATCGCGATCCGCCCGCCGGGCGCGAGCACCCGGATCATCTCGCGGGTGGCGCGGATCGGGTCGGGGATGAGGTAGAGCGCGCCGAAGCAGCAGACGGCGTCGAAGCTGCCGTCCGCGAAGGGCAGGGTGCGGGCGTCGCCGCGGACGTAGCCGGTGCGCGGTGCGGAGTTGTCCCTGACCGCCTGCGCGAGCATGGGCGCGGAGTAGTCGACCCCGACGACGACGCCGTCCCCGGTCAGCTCCCGGCTCAGGTACCGGGTGAAATTGCCGGGGCCGCAGGCCAGGTCGAGCACCCGCTTGGGGCCGGCGAGCCGCAGCGTGCACGCCGCGTCCCGCCGGTCGGTGTCCATGCTGCGGCCACTGGCCAGGTAGAACAGCGCCGGGCGCCACGCCCGCTCATAGACGGCGGCGAGCGCGGGCGCGTTCATGGCGCGGCGGGCGAGGTTCACCGGACCGGCTCGACCTCGATGGTCATCCCGGCCGCGCGCAGCCGGTCGGTGAGCGCGTCACCGACGGCGGCGGCCGGGGTAAGGATGCCGGTCAGCTCGCTCTGCTTCTCCCGGTCGAAGGCGAGCGCCAGCCCCGTCTCGGCGAACATCACCGCGGTGGCCTGGTAGCCGGGGTCGCCCTTGCCCTCGAAGGTGGCCAGGTAGGTGGTGCCGGAGGTGGTGTTCGCGTAGGTCTTCATCCGGAACCAGCCGTTCACCCTGGTCTTCTCGCTGGGGCCGGTGCCGGGCGCGGGCAGCACCTTGTCGAGCACCTTGCGCCCCACCCCGGACCGGCTCAGCACCGCGGTGGTCGCCACCCCGGCGGCGGTGCCGCCCGCCAGCGCGGCCGCGACCACGGGGGCGAGCGGCGAGCGGCCCGCGGTCATCACCTCGCGGTACCGGAAGTTCTTGCCGTACACCCAGCCGAGCAGGCCGTTGCTGCGCCGCACGATCTTGGTGTTGTGCGCCGCCATGACGAAGGTGCCGACCCAGCCGGGCAGCCCGGGGTGGATGGCGCTCGCGCGCTGCAGGGTCTGGTCGGTCTGCCTGCCGACCTTGGGCTCGCGCTCGGTGTCCGGGCTGAGCGCGTACGGGTGGGTGAGCAGCTTCGCCTTGGCCGGGTCGTTCGCGGCCTCCTCGACCATGGCACGCAGCGAGTCGACGGTGCCGCCGCTGACCCCGCCCTTGACCGCGGCGATCAGGGTGACGTCGGTGAGCTCGCCGGTGTTGTCCGCGACGGTCCGCTTGTACAGCTGGTACACGCTCAGGTCGGAGGGCACCGAGTCGTAGCCGCAGGAGTTCACGATCTTGGCCCCGCTGGCCACCGCGATGTCCTGGTACCGGTCGATGGCCTCGCGGACGAAGGGCACCTCGCCGGTCAGGTCGCCGTAGTGCGTGCCCGCGTGCGCGCAGGCCGCCACCAGCGGCATGCCGTAGCGCAGGTACGGCCCGACCGTGGTGAGCACCGCGGTGGTCCTGGCGACCATGGCGTTCAGCGTGGACGGGTCGTTCACGTCCGCCTCGATCAGCTCCCAGTCCGCGGCCACCGGCCCGAGCTCGCCGCGCAGCTGCTCCAGCTTGCTCCTGGTGCGCCCGGCCAGCCCGATCCTGGCGCCCGCGGGCGCCGCCCTGGTCAGGTACTCGGCGATGATCTTGCCGACGAAGCCGGTGGCGCCGAAGAGCACCAGGTCCAGTTCACGGGTTTCGGGCATGGGTGCGGATTCCCTTTCGATGGGCGGACGGGGTCAGGAGCGCTTGGCCTTGCGCCGCGCCGGTGGGGGCGTGGTCGGGCGACCGGCCGGGCGCTGCGCGAGCCAGGCGTGGTGCGCGGCGCCGAGCTCGGTCGCAGGCGGTTCGTCGTAGAGCCACTCGCGGGCGATGCGATGCCAGTTCGCGGCGCAGCCGAGCTGGCCGAGCATGCCGAAGGTGAGGAAGTCGGCGCGGCGGGAGAACAGGTGCTCCGGCGGCAGGTTCTGCTGCTTCATGCCCGCGAACTCACTGGCCCGCGGGTCGACCGCGAGCAGGAAGGCGCCGCTGGCGAGTTCGGGGGTGATGGCGATCTCCTCGTCCACCAGGCACCACTCGGCGGCGGAGAGCACGTACTCCAGGCACTCCTCGGCGCCGATCTCCTCGGGGGAGTCGATCACGCCGCGCTGGATCATGAGCTCGCGCAGGTCCTCGGCCCGGTCCTCGGCGGCGGCGCGCAGGCAGGTGATCTCGAACCGAACGTGGTCGGCGTCCATCCGGTTGTAGAGCCCGAAGTCGAGGAACCCGACCCGGCCGTCGGCGGCGAGCAGCACATTGCCCGGGTGCGGGTCGCCGCAGAACTCGCCGAAGGTGAACAGCGACCCCATGTAGAAGCGGTAGATGATCTCGCCGATCCGGTTCCGCTCGGCGTCCGGCAGCGCGCGCACCTCGTCGAAGCCGCGGCCATCGATGTACTCGCTGACCAGCACCCTGGTGCTGCTCAGCTCCGGAACGGCGCGCGGAACCACGATGAACGGATGGTCGGCGTAGAGCGCCGCGATCTGCTGCTGGGTCCGCGCCTCGGCGCGGTAGTCCAGCTCGCCCTCCATATTGAGCCGCAGCTCGTCCAGCACCGCGGGCGTCACCCACGGCATGGCGGACTGCAGCACCTTGCGGAACATGGCCAGGTTCTTCAGGTCGGCGCGGACCGCGGCGTCGATACCGGGGTACTGCACCTTCACCGCGACCCGGCGGCCGTCGTGCAGCGTGGCCAGGTACACCTGGCCGATCGAGGCCGCCGCCACCGGCTCCGCGCCGAACTCGGCGAAGACCTCGCCGAGCGGCCTGCCCAGGTCCTCCTCGATCACCGCGCGCATGGCCGCGAAGGAGACCGTCGGCGCGGCATTGCGGAGCACCGCGAGCCGCTGCTGGAACCGCTCCCGGTGCGCCTCAGGCACCAGGTCGAGGTCGAGCACCGACATCATCTGGCCGAGCTTCATGGCGACGCCCTTCATGGTGCCGAGCACCATGACCACCTGCTCGGTGGTGCGGATCATCGACTCCTCGGCCATCTTGGCGCGCACCGCCTCGGAGCGGCCGCGCATGGAGAGCCTGGTCCGGCGGGAGCGGATCACGGAGCCCGCCGCGACCGCGCCGAGCTTGGTGCCGCGTGCGAGCCGGGACGTCGGCACGTGCTTCGCCATCGAGTACCTCCGTTGGTGCCCGCGCGGTGACGTGGGCCACCCGCTCGGCATCAGCCTAACCGGAGCCGCCGACCTGTCGAGAATGTCTGTGACCCGGGCCACTCCAACGAAGTTACCGGTCGGTTCTACACCTGCGGCGGGTCCGGGAGGACGTGCGACTGGGCGGTGAAGAGCTCGCGCGAGCCGCCCGCCCGCGCCATGCCCTCGATGGCGCTCCAGGTCATCATGGTCAGGTAGTCGATCACCTGTTCGCGGTCCATGGTCTTGTGCGTGGTCCACCAGTGCGTGGCCAGCTGGATGCCGCCGACCAGCACGTAGGACCAGAGCATGGCGCCCTCGGTGTCGATGCCCTTCTCGGTGGCGCGCTCGGTGATCACCGCGGCGACCACCTCGGCGAAGAGCCGCTCGAACTCGGCCAGCGAGCTCTGGTCGGCCGAGCCGTTGCCCATGATGAAGCGGTAGACCTCGGGGTCCTCGTCGACCGTGCCGACGTACTCCGCCAGCGCGGAGCGGACCAGCTGGTACTCGTCGGCGTCCAGGCTGATCGCACCGTAGACCCGCGGCATCAGGGTGGTCTCGATGAAGCGCTGCATGGTGGCCCGGACCAGGTCGTTCTTGTCCGAGAAGTAGCGGTAGAGCACCGTCTTGGAGACGCCGATCTCGGCGGCGATCTCGTCCATCCCGGCGGTGCTGCCGCGCACCCGGACGGCGGCCAGCGTGCCGTCGACGAGTTCTTCGCGGCGGTCGATCTTGTGCTGGCGCCAGCGGCGTTTGCGGCCGTCCATCCGGCCGGTCCGCACCGCCGACGGTCGATCGGTCACTTCGCCGATAGCGACGAGGTCTTCGGTGGACAGCGTGACTCCTCGGTCGTGGTGTCGAGTGTGATCGGTGCCGGTGCGAGCTCCAGCCTAGTTCCCGGCGCGCGCGATAGGGGGGAATCGTCGACGATGCGGCCGGTAACACATATCCGGGCACTTCCGCCCCGAGATGGACAGAATGGACCCATGCACACAGATCCCGGCACCACGGCGGTGCTCGTTCCGGCAGGCGGCAAGCCCGCGCCCCCGGGACTCGGCAGCCTGATGGACGAGGAGGGCAAGAAGCGCGACCTGCGCCGGATGAAGGTGGTGGCGACCGGCCTGCTCGCGCTGGCCACCGTGATCTACCTGTTCTGCCGCTGGCTGGAATCGCGCGGCCAGGGCGACCCGTGGGTCGGCTACGTGCGCGCCGCGTCCGAGGCGGGCATGGTCGGCGCGCTCGCCGACTGGTTCGCGGTGACGGCGCTCTTCCGCCACCCGCTCGGGCTGCCGATCCCGCACACCGCCATCATCCGGCGGAAGAAGGACCAGCTCGGGGCCAGCCTCGGCAACTTCGTCGGCACCAACTTCCTGGCCCCGGAGGTGGTGTCGGCGCGGCTCGCCGCGGCGCGGATCTCGTTCCGGGTCGGCCGCTGGATGGCGCAGCCGGAGAACGCCGCGCGGGTCGCGCAGGAGAGCTCGACGCTGCTGCGCGCTGTGGTCGGGGCGCTGCGCGACGAAGACGTCGAGCAGATCATCGACAACACCATCGTCAAGCGGATCGCCGAGCCGCAGTGGGGCCCGCCGATCGGCCGGGTGCTCGCCGAGCTGCTCGCCGACAACCGGCAGCTGGCGCTGCTCGACCTGCTCGCCGAGCGCGCGCACCAGTGGGCGCTCGGCAGCCAGGAGACGATCGACCGGATCGTGAACCGGGACGCGCCGCAGTGGGCGCCGAAGTTCGTCAACGTCATGCTGGCCGAGCGCATCTACCGGGAGCTGGTCGAGTTCACCTGGAAGGTGCGCTCCGACCCGCAGCACGAGGTGCGGCTGGCGGCGAACAAGTTCCTGGAGGAGTTCGCGCACGACCTGCAGCACGACGAGGCCATGATCGCCAAGGCCGAGCGGGTGAAGAGCCAGGTCATGGGCCGGGCCGAGATCACCGGCATGGCCGAGGCGACCTGGCGCGCGGCCAAGCGGCTGATCCTGGAGTCGGCCGACGACCCGAACAGCACGCTGCGCCGCAAGGTGGACGAGAACGTGCGCAGGCTCGGCGAGCGGCTGCGCGACGACGAGGCGATGCGCGGCCGGGTGGACGGCTGGATCGACCGCGGCGCGCGCTACCTGGTCGGCAACTACGCGGCGGAGATCTCCACCATCGTCACCGACACCGTCGCGCGCTGGGATGCGGACGAGGCGAGCAAGAAGATCGAGGTGCAGGTCGGCCGTGACCTGCAGTTCATCCGGATCAATGGCACGGTGGTCGGCTCGCTCGCCGGGCTCGCCATCTACACCGTCTCGCACCTGATGTTCGGCGGCTGAGCTAGCACTTTCGCTAGCACGGTGCTTGCAAGAGCTAGCACCTTCCCCTACACTCGTACCCGTACAACCCACCGGAAGGTGAGTGATGGCAGAAGATCCCGAGGTGTCCGGAGCCGGCGAGAAAGCGGCACGCGTCGTCCACGCGGCGCAGGACATCGGAGGTTTCATCCGTTCGCAGCGGGAGGCCGCACAGGTCTCGTTGCGACAGCTCGCCGCTCTGGCCGGGGTGAGCAATCCGTACCTCAGCCAGATCGAGCGCGGGCTGCGCAACCCCTCCGCCGAGGTGCTCGCCCAGATCGCCAAGGCGTTGCGGGTGTCCTCGGAGGTGTTGTACGTACGGGCCGGCTTTCTCGAGCAACGGCCACACAGTCCGATCCGGGACGCCCTGCTGGCCGACACCACGATCAGTGAGCGGCAGAAGCAGGTGCTCCTGGACATCTACGAGTCGTTCCGCCGGGAGAACGGCGAGTACGGCTCGGGGACTGGCCGGGACGACGACGTTCCACGCACGAATACCGACGGCCTGTCCGAACAGGCCCCGCGGAGCCAGGAGAACGAAACACCATGACCGAGAAGAACGCCACCGTGACCAAGACCGTCTTCGCCACCGTCGGCGCCGGTGACGCCGTCTACACCGCCGTGCTCGACGCCGTCGGCCAGGTGCGCGAGCGCGCCGTCGTCGCCGATGTGCAGACCCGGGTCGACGAGGCCCGCGAGCGGCTGACCAGGGCCGAGGTGCAGGCGCAGTTCGATTCGCTGCGCACCCGGCTGTCCGGCCTCCCGTCCGAGCTGCCGGAGGACCTCGCCGCGCTGCGCGAGAAGTTCACCCCGGAGGAGCTGCGCCGGATCGCCGAGCAGTACTACCGCCAGGCGCTGGACATCTACGCCGACCTCGCCTCCCGTGGTGAGGAGACCGTGGACCGGCTGCGCACCAACCAGGTCGTCGACGAGCGCATCCAGCGCGTCGAGACCATCTACAACGACACCGTGAAGAGCGCCGAGGGCGTGGTCGGCCGGGTCAGCGACCTGCTGGGCCGCCAGGCCAAGGCCGCCGAGGAGAAGGCGGCCGAGGTCGTCGACGCCGCGCCGGTGGTCGAGGCCGAGGTCGTCTCGGTCGCGACCGACGTCGCGCCGACCGAGGGCCAGGCCCCCGCGCCGAAGAAGGCGCCCGCCAAGAAGGCGGCCCCGCGCAAGAAGGCCACCACCGACGAGGTCTGATCGACCCGCTCGATTCGGCTGCCGCGCCCCCGCGTCCTGCTCGGACG
>NZ_JBHVAK010000074.1:0-29058 GCF_042667085.1 Nocardia sp. NPDC057353 | reverse complement strand
CTGCCCGGCAGCGGGGGCGGCGCCGTCTACCTGGGGATACCCACGAGTAGGTACCAGCGGTCCGGTTTGTCGGCTTTCCCTGTGATCTGTCGCACTCGCACTGCTACGGTATGCGTTCGTAGAAGTCCGGTGGGTTCGCGCTTCGGGCACGAGGGCGAGCCCGATTGTGGAGGTGTTCGGCATGAAGTTGGCCCATGCGCTCGAATTCGTGAAGGCGCTGGGGGTGCTGCGGCAGAACGGGGTCAGCAATCCCAAGGCGCCGGTGGAGACGCTGCGCACCATGCGGGAGTCGCAGATCTACGGCCCGCAGGCGACCCTCGTCCGGCATTCCGCCCGGATCCTTCCGGACCAGACGGCGCTGGTCGACGAGCGCGGCGAGCTGACCTACCGGGAGCTGGACGACCAGTCGACGGCGGTGGCGCGCGGCCTGCAGGCGGCCGGGATCACCCAGGGCACGGTGATCGCGGTGCTGGCCCGCGACCACCGGGGGCTGCTGATCTCGATGATCGCGGCGGGCAAGCTCGGCGTCCGGATCGCGCTGATGAACACCGGCTTCGCCAAGCCGCAGTTCGCCGAGGTGTGCGAGCGCGAGAAGGTCAAGGCGGTGCTGCACGACAGCGAGTTCCTCGGCCTGCTCGACGCGCTGCCCCCGGAGCTGCCGCGCTACCTGACCTGGGTGGACGCGGACACCGCGCTGCCCGCGGGCGCGCAGACCCTGGACGACCTGGTCGGCGCCAACTCCGCGGAGCCGCTGCCTGCGCCGCCGCGCCCCGGCGGCTTCATCATCCTGACCAGCGGCACCACCGGCCTGCCGAAGGGCGCGCCGCGCACCAAGGTCTCGCCGCTGGCGACCGCGCAGATCGTGGACCGGCTGCCCTTCGTGCAGCGCGGCACCATGGTGATCGTCTCGCCGATCTTCCACAGCACCGGGCTGGCGACCTGGCTGGTCGGCACCGCGCTCTCCAACAAGATCGTCATGCGGCGCCGCTTCGACGCCGAGGCCACGCTGCAGATGATCGCCGACAACAAGGCGAACATGCTGGTGGCGGTGCCGACCATGCTGCACCGCATGACCGAGCTGCCCGCCGAGGTGCGCGCCAAGTACGACCTCTCCTCGCTCACCGGCATCGTGCTCGCGGGCTCGGCGCTCTCGCCGGAGCTGTGCGTGAAGGCCACCGAGGTGTTCGGCCCGGTGCTCTACAACCTGTACGGCTCCACCGAGTGCGCCGTCGCCACCGTCGCCCAGCCGGACGAGCTGGCCATCGCGCCGGGCACCGTCGGCCGCCCGCCGATCACCTGCGAGGTCCGGCTCTACGACGACGACGACAAGCTGGTCACCGCCAAGAACACCACCGCGCGGATCTTCATCCGCAGCGGTGCGCCGTTCGAGGGGTACACCGACGGTCGGCACAAGCAGATCATCGACGGCTTCATGTCCAGCGGCGACGTCGGGCACTTCGACGACCACGGCCTGCTCATGGTGGACGGCCGCGACGACGACATGATCGTCTCCGGCGGTGAGAACGTCTTCCCGCAGGAGGTGGAGAACCTGCTGCTGGAGCGGCCGGACGTCTTCGACGTCGCGGTGGTCGGCGTGGACGACGTGGAGTTCGGCAAGCGGCTGCGCGCCTTCGTGGTGCCGGAGCCGGGGCACAGCCCGGACGCCGAGGAGATCAAGGCGCACGTCAAGAACAACCTGGCCCGGTACAAGGTGCCGCGCGAGGTGATCTTCCTCGACGACCTGCCGCGCAACCCGACCGGCAAGCTGCTGCGCCGGGTGCTGGTGGAGTACGACGTCAACGCCTGAGCCTTTTCCGCCGCCCGGCGCGTCCCCGCGACGCCCGGGTGGCGGCTCCAGGTTCACTTCTTCCGCCGCATGACCTTCATCACCTGCGGATACGCCGATGCACGCGGCGTGAGATGTGCGATACGGCCGGTACCGGCCACTGCTATTGTCGGGCTCAGCACTGGATCTCGATGCTGCGGTCCCCGCCACCCCACGCTCGCCGGTGGCCGGGCCGCGCGGAAGGCGTAGCAGATGTCACTCCCGGCCCCGATCCGCAAGGCGAGCGATCTCGCTCTCGGCGTCAACGTCATGCTCAAGCGGCGGCTCTTCAACCCGCTGCGGCTCGACCACGCGGCGCGCTCGGCGATCAACGTGCTCAAGTTCGGGCCGTTCGCCGGCGTCGTCATGCATGCCGCGCAGACCAGGCCGGATGCCGCCGCTATCGTCGACGAGCTCGGCGAGATCACCTTCGGCGAGCTGGACCGCCGCGCCAACGCGCTGGCCCGCGGCTTCACCGAGTTCGGCATCGGCCCCGGCGACGTCATCGCGGTGCTCGCCCGCGACCACCGCGGCATGGTGCTCAGCCTGCTCGCCGCGGGCAAGCTCGGGGTGCGCGCGGTGCTGATGAACACCGGCTTCGCCAAGCCGCAGTTCGCCGACGTGGCCGAGCGCGAGAAGGTCAAGGCGGTGCTGCACGACAGCGAGTTCCTGGACCTGATGAGCGTCATCCCGGACGGCATCCCGCATGTGCTGACCTGGGTGGACGAGAAGGACGGCGCCGACCCGGCCATCCCGACACTGGACTCGCTGATCGCCGGCCGCGACACCACGCCGTTCCCCGCGCCGGAGAAGCCGGGCGGCATGGTCATCCTGACCAGCGGCACCACCGGCACCCCCAAGGGCGCCCCGCGCGACCGGGTGAGCCCGTTCGCCTCCGCGCAGTTCATCGACCGGGTGCCGCTGCCGCGCAACGGCACCATGATCATGGCCGCGCCGATCTTCCACGGCACCGGGCTCTCGCAGTTCACCCTCGGGCTCGCGCTCGGCAACCGGGTGGTGTTCCAGCAGCGCCGCTTCGACCCCGAGGGCACGCTCGCCAATATCCAGAAGTACCGGGCCGACTCGCTGGTCGTCGTGCCGACCATGCTGCAGCGCATGCTCGACCTCGGCGACGAGGTGCTGGCGAAGTACGACGTGCGCAGCCTGAAGGTGATCTTCGCCGCGGGCTCGGCCATCGCGCCGGACGTGGTCACCCGGGCGCTCGACCACTTCAACGACAGCCTCTACAACCTGTACGGCTCCACCGAGTGCGCGGTCATGACCGTGGCCACCCCGGCCGACCTGCGCAAGGCGCCGACCACCGCGGGCAAGGCTCCGGTCGGCATCCGGATCGTGCTGCTGGACGAGAACCGCAAGCCGATCACCGAGCCGGACGTCACCGGGACCATCTTCGTGGACAACGGCTTCGCCTTCACCGGGTACACCGACGGGCGCACCAAGGAGATGGTGGACGGCATGATGAACAGCGGCGACGTCGGGCACTTCGACGCCGACGGGCTGCTCTTCATCGACGGCAGGGACGACGACATGATCGTCTCCGGCGGTGAGAACGTGTTCCCGCTCGAGGTGGAGAACCTGATCGCCGGGCGCGAGGACGTCTTCGAGGCGGCGGTGGTCGGGGTGGACGACCGCGACTACGGGAAGCGGCTGCGCGCCTTCGTGGTGCCGGGGCCGGGGTCGAGTCGGGATCCGCAGGAGATCAAGGAGTACGTCAAGGCGAACCTGGCCCGGTACAAGGTGCCGCGCGAGGTGGTCTTCCTGGACGAGCTGCCGCGCAATGCCACCGGGAAGCTGCTGCGCAAGCCGCTCGCCGAGATGGAGGTCGAGGGCTGATCCCCTAGGCTCTTCGAAAGGTACGAATCGGACGAGCGACGGGGGTCGCGGTGAACTCCAGCCCTGGCACCTCCCTGCCGAAGGGCGGCAATGTGCCGCTCGGCGGCGGGCAGGTGCGGATCACGGTGGCGCCGAACGGGATCGATGTCTCGGTGCTGTGCGTCGGCGCGGACGGGAAGGTCGGCGGGGATGCCGACTTCGTGTTCTACAACCAGCCGGAGTCGCCGGACGGGGCGGTGCGGTTGGCCGGTGGGGCGATCACCGTCGAACTGCCGCGGGTCGCGCCTCGGATCGAGCGGCTCGTGGTCGCGGCCTCGGTCGACACCGGGACCGTTGCCGCGGTCCCGCTCGCGGTTCAGGTCGCGGACGGGGCCGCGGTGCACGACCTCGCCGTCGGGGGGTTGAGTACCGAGACGACGGTGGTGCTCGGGGAGATCTACCGGCGCGGCGGGGCGTGGAAGTTGCGCAATGTCGGGCAGGGGTACGCCTCCGGGTTGGCCGGGTTGGCGACGGATTACGGGATCACCGTCGACGATCCCGGGCCCGCGGGAGGCGAGGCGACCCCACCGCCTCCCCCCGCAGGTGGTGCGCCCATGCCCCCGCCCGGCGGTCCCTCGGGCTTCCCGGCACCGCCGCCCGCGCCCGCCGGATACCCAGCGCCGCCGCCCGCGCCCGCCGGATACCCGGCACCGCCGCAAGGTGGTCCCGGCGGGTATCCGCCGCCGCCGCAGGGCGGTCCGGGCGGATTTCCGCCACCGCCGCAGGGCGACCCCAGGGGTTATCCGCCCCAGCAGCAGGGCGGGCCTGCCGGGTTCCCGGCGCCGCCGGGCGGATTCCCGCCTCCCCCGCCGGGAGCTCCCGGCACCTTCCCGCCGCCGGGCGGCGCACCACCCCCACCGGGTCCGAACCTGACGAAGCGCTCCATCACCCTGGAGAAGAACTCGGCGCCGGTGCTGCTGCGGAAGGCACCGGTGGTCCGGCTGCGGGTGGCGTGGACCTCGGGCACCGACTACGAGGCGTACGCCCTGGTGGTGCTGACCGACGGCACCGTGGTGCACGTCGCCACCTTCGACGCCATGGGCATCCCGGCGAACCCGCAGTTCAAGGATCTGGTCCGGCACCTGGGCGACCGCGGCCGCGGCGACGTGAACCGCGGCGGCGGCAGCACCGAGGAGATCATCGAGGTGCGGTTCGCGCCGGAGATCGCGGCGGTGGTCCCGGTCGCGTACTCGGCGATCAACAACGGCACCGGCTCGTTCCACAAGTACCGGGTGACGCTCGCCATCGACAGCGGCGGCGAGGAGGAGGTCACCATCCCGGCCGACCAGGCGAAGAAGTCCAGCTGGATCTTCACCTGCGTCCCCGGCATCGTCTACAACCGCCCGGACGGCGTGCTGGTCGAGCGGTTGGAGCTGTACAGCAGGCGGATGTCGGAGCACCGACCGAAGGCGATCCTGCACCCGGACGGGCGGGTCGAGGTGAAGATGGACAAGGGTCCGCTGAACACCTTCAAGCGCGATACCACCTGACCGCGTCGTTCCGCCTCCCGGCCCAGGCTAAAATCGGTCCGTGCTGTGCCGGTCCGGCCGCGGGAACGCGGGTGCTCCCGCCGCGGTCGCGCGGGTGCGCGGCGCGGCGGCGGGGGCGCTGTCCGCGTGTCTCTCGGTGGCGGCGCACGGCTGGGCCGCGGCCCGCGCCGGGGCCGGTCCCGAGCTGCCCGGCTCCACCGCGCTGGTGCTGCTGCTCGCGGCCGCCGCGCTGACCGGAGCGCTCGTCGCGAGCGTCCCCGCGGTGCGGGGCGGCGCCGCGGGCCTGGTCGCCGCGCTCGGCGTGGCCCAGGTGCTCGGGCACATCGGCCTCGGATTCGAGTCGGGGCACCTGCACGGGGGCGACCTCCAGCTGACGCCCGCCATGCTCGCCGCGCACGCGGTCGCCGTGCTGGTCGCCGCGCTGCTGGTGCACGGGACGGGCGCCGCCTGCCGCGCCGCGCTCGGCGCCCTGGCGCGGGCACTCCCGCTGCGGATCCCCGCTGTACCCGTCGCGGACCGGACCGTGCTGCCGATCGCGCACCGCGATCGGGTCGTCCTGCGCGTCTTCGCGCGACAGGGGCTGAGCAGCCGCGGACCCCCGGCGGGCCGCGCCCACTGAAACCCCTCTCGCCGATCGACGCGCACCGTCGCCTGGCCGGGCACGCCTGTGCCCGCACGCCGCGACGGCCGGTGCATCCGTAGCCGGCGCCCGTCTCCGGTAACCGCCGCGACCCGGCGACTCCGCGACGGGAGCCGCCGCATGCCGCGACAACCGGTACCTCCGTACCCGGACCGGCGCTACGCCGACCAGGCACACCGGACACCGGCCCAGCACGGCACATCCGGAAACGGGCGCGACGACAAAGCCCGTGCCCGGAAGCCACCGCGCGGACGGCGAGAGGCGCACCCAGCCCTTCGACGAAACGAACCCCCATGAGCGTCATCGACGTCAGCCCACCCGACACCTCCCCGGACGACGCGCCGAAACCCGGACCGCGCCGCTCCCTGCAACCCCTCGCCATGCGCCTGCACTTCTACGCGGGCCTCTTCGTGGCACCCTTCATCCTGATCGCCGCCGTGACCGGCGCGCTCTACGCCATCTCCCCCACCCTGGAGGCCATCACCTCGAAGGACCTGCTGCGCGTCCCCATCGGCCAGACCGAGGCGCCGCTCGCCGAACAGGTGCGCAGCGGGGTCGCGCAGCAGCCCGACCTGACGCTGGTCGCGGTCGCCCCGGCACCCGCCCCGGGCGAGACCACCCGGGTGCTCTTCGCCGACCCGACGCTCGGCGAGTCCGAGCGCCGCGCGGTCTTCGTGAACCCGTACACCGCCGAGCCGGTCGGCGAAGCGGTGGTCTACGGCAGCTCCGGCGCGCTCCCCGCCCGCGCCTGGATCTCCCAGTTCCACCGCCACCTGCACCTGGGCGAGCCGGGCAGGCTCTACAGCGAGCTGGCCGCCTCCTGGCTGTGGGTGATCGCGCTGGCCGGGCTGGTGCTGTGGATCCGCCGGGTGCGCGGCAGGCGGGCCCGCAACTCCGCGGCCTGGCTGCTCGCCCCCGACACCGCGCAGCGCGGCCGGAACCGCACGATCACCTGGCACGGCGCGCTCGGCACCTGGGTGCTGCCGATGGCGCTGGTCCTCGCCGCCACCGGCATGACCTGGTCCACCTACGCGGGCGCGAACATCGAGGAGCTGCGCACCCAGCTGAGCTGGACCACCCCGGCGGTCAGCGCCACGCTGCCCGGCGCCGAGCCCGCGCACGACCACGGCGGCGACCACCACGCCGCGGGCCACGCCCCCGCCCCCGAGGTCGACCCGGCCACCAGGGTCGGCGAGCTGGACGCGGTACTCGCGGCGGCCCGCGGCGCTGGCGTCACCCAGCCCGCCGAGATCAGCGTGCCGAGCGCCGCGGGCCAGGCGTTCACCGTGAAGGAGCGCCGGATCCCGGGCACCTACACCGCCGACGCGGTCGCGGTGGACGGCGCCACCGGGCAGGTCACGGACCGGCTGCCGTACGCGGAGTGGCCGCTCATGGCCAAGCTCGCCAACTGGGGCATCCAGTTCCACATGGGGCTCATGTTCGGGCTGCCGAACCAGCTGCTGCTGCTGGCCAGCGCGCTCGGGTTGGTCGCGGTGATCCTGCTCGGCTACCGCATGTGGTGGCGCAGGCGCCCGGCGCGCGCGGCGGGTCGGGTGCTCGGCGGCCGGGCACCGCGCCGGGGCGCGCTGCGCGCGACGCCGCTGCCGCTCGCGATCGGCGCGGTGGCGGCGGCGCTGCTGGTCGGCTGGTTCGTGCCGCTGTTCGGGCTGAGCCTGCTCGGCTTCCTCGCGGTCGACGTCCTGATCGGGCGGTTCAACCGCGCCCCGGCCGAAACCGACTGACCCGCACCAGGGTTCGCCGAGAATTTGCCACACACTGAGGCGGCGGCGGTGCGCCGCCGCCTCAGCACGGCAGATCGCGGACGGCACCGCGATAACCGCTGAACCGTCCCGTACAAAGCCGCGGTACCGGGTGTTTGTGCCCGGAGGGCCCGGGTAGCCGGTGAGTGTCCCGGTCGTCCAGCAGGACGACACCCCAGCCTGTTCCCCGGAGTATCCGGAATGGGAAAGGAGTTAACCCCATGAGCACGATGACCGCGGCAGTCGACGTCGAGGTTCCGGTTCGGACCGCGTACAACCAGTGGACCCAGTTCGAGTCCTTCCCGCACTTCATGGAGGGCGTCGAGGAGATCCGCCAGCTCGACGACAAGCACACGCACTGGCGCATCAAGGTCGGCCCGGTGACCAAGGAGTTCGACGCCACGATCACCGAGCAGCACCCGGACGAGCGGGTGGCCTGGAAGTCGGACAGCGGCCCGGAGCACGCGGGCGTCATCACCTTCCACCGGCTGGACGACACCCACACCAGGGTCACCGCCCAGATCGACGTGGACCCGGACGGCTTCCTGGAGGAGGTCGCCGACAAGACCGGCGTGCTGAAGCACCGCGTCAACGGCGACCTCGACCGTTTCAAGAAGTTCATCGAGAACCAGGGGCACGAGACCGGCGCCTGGCGCGGCGACATCCCGCGCCCGGACCAGCAGTCCCCCGGCACCATCTGACCCACTCCGGTCAGCGCGAGGGCCCCGGCCGCGGATCGAATCCGCCGCCGGGGCCCTCGGCGTATGCGCTACTTGGCGGGCGCGATCCCCTCCGGGTCGAGCGGGGCCTCCGGGTCGGCGGCCACGGGCTCCACCGGCTTCACCGGCCGGATCAGCACCCAGGCGATGAAGGCGAGGCCGACCACGAGGATGCCGATCCCGCTCCACAGGTTGACGTTCCAGCCGCCGGTCTTGGCCTGCTCGGCCGCGGTGTTGTTCACCAGCCCCGTGACGAGCAGGACCACGCCGTAGATGCTCAGCAGCGAGCCGACGATGGTGCGGATGTCGAAAAGCATCGGGGAAGCTCCTTATCCGACGAAGATGTTCAGGCCGATGACCAGGACGAGCGCGATGCCCGCGAGCAGCACCGGCCGCTGGTACCAGGGCAGCGTGTCGGCCTCGGGGTCGGTGCGCAGCTCCTTGGGCGTCTCGGAGTACACCAGCCCGACCAGCTCCGCGGCGGGCTTCGGCGTGGTCACCTGGGTGACCACCACGCTCACCACGATGTCGACCACGAAGGCGGTGCCCGCGGCGACGAAGCTGGCGCCCTGCCCGGAGAGCGAGAAGACCTCCACCTCGTTCAGCACGAAGACCACGATCGCCGAGAGCGTGCCCGCCACCAGGCCCGCCCAGCCCGCCGTCGGCGTCATCTTCTTCCAGAACATGCCGAGAATGAAGGTGGCGAAGAGCGGCGCGTTGAAGAAGCTGAACAGCGTCTGCAGGTAGTCCATGATGTTGGCGAAGTTGCCCGCGATGAAGGCGGTGAAGATCGCGGCGACGGTGGCGCCGATCGTCGCGAGCCTGCCGACCTTCAGGTAGTACCCGTCCGGCCGGTCCTTCTTCACGTACTGCTGCCACAGGTCGAAGCTGAACACCGTGTTGAACGCCGAGACGTTCGCGGCCATGCCCGCCATGAAGGCGGCGAGCAGCCCGGCGAGGCCGACGCCGAGCAGCCCGTTCGGCAGCACGTCCTTCATCAGGTACAGCAGCGCCTGGTTGTACGAGGTGTCGCTGGTGAAGTCCGGGTTCGCCGCGCGCTGCGCCTTGTACTCGGCCATCTCCGGCACCAGCACCGCGCTGATCATGCCCGGGATCACGACGATCAGCGGGATGAACATCTTCGGGTAGGCGCCGATGATCGGGGTGCGCCGCGCCGCGGAGATGGAGTGCGTGGCCATGGCCCGCTGCACCTCGACGAAGTTCGTGGTCCAGTAGCCGAAGGAGAGCACGAAGCCGAGGCCGAAGACGATGCCGAGGATCGAGAGGAAGTTGCTGCCGAACCCGCTCAGCGCGTTGCCCGGCCAGGACTCCAGCTGCTCGGCGCCGCCGGGCGAGCCGATCACCCGCTCCTGCAGCCCGCTCCAGCCGCCCACCTTGTGCAGCCCGACCAGGGTGAGCGGGAGCAGCGCCGCCACGATCACGAAGAACTGCAGCACCTCGTTGTAGATCGCGGCGGAGAGCCCGCCCAGCGTGATGTAGGAGAGCACGATCACCGCGGCGACCACGACCGACACCCACAGCGGCCAGCCGAGCAGCACATTGAGGATGGTGCCGAGCAGGTACAGGTTGACGCCCGCGATCAGGATCTGCGCCACCGCGAAGCTGAGCGCGTTCACCAGGTGCGCGCCGGTGCCGAAGCGCCTGCGCATGAACTCGGGGACCGAGCGCACCTTGGAGCCGTAGTAGAAGGGCATCATGACCACGCCGAGGAAGAGCATGGCGGGGATGGCGCCGATCCAGAAGTAGTGGAACGTCGGGAAGCCGTACTCCGCGCCGTTGGCCGACATGCCCATGATCTCGACCGCGCCGAGGTTCGCCGAGATGAAGGCGAGACCGGTCACCCAGGCGGGCAGCGAGCGGCCGGAGAGGAAGAAGTCGATGCTGGACGAGACGCGCTGCCGCGCCAGCAGCCCGATGCCGAGGACGAAGACGAAGTACAGCGCGACCAGTGCGAAGTCGACGGGGCTCGCATCCAGCCGGAGCGCCTCGGCCGCGTGTATCGCGGTGTCGGTCGGTAAGGGGACTGCCGGTGGTACCGAGGACAGCACGGATGAGTCGGGAAGCGGCACTGCGTTCCTCCTGTCGAACCTGATTCGGGTCCTGTCCGGAGATTGTGCACCACGAGACCGCTCCGCAGTGGGAGAAATCCTGGACAGTCGCCCAGCCGAACCCGAAGTTCCATCTCCGCAGGCCGGAAGGGGTGTGGACAGTACGGCGGCCGCCGCGATCCGGCGAACCGGGCTGCGAACTCGACCGAGTTGGCGCACAGTCGAATTCGTCGACACAACGGGCCCGCATCGGGGGCGGGCCGGGGGATTCGGAGGATCACCATGATGCACAACACCGCGCGCGGCGCAGTCCGGACGCCGCGCGGCGCACTGCTCGGGCTGCCCTGGGTGGAGCGATTACGCACCCCGGCGGCCGGGCCGCTCCGCGCGGCCGGGTCGTCCGGTATACCACTGACCATCGAGATCGGCGCGGCGAGCGGCACCGGCCCGACGCCGCTCGCGGCCTTCGACGCCGCGCTCCGCGAGCTCGGCGTCGGCGACGCGAACCTGGTCCGGCTCTCCTCGGTGATCCCGCCGCGCGCCCGGCTGGTGCGCGACTCCCGGGTGCGCAAGCCGATCGCCTGGGGCGACCGGCTGTACTGCGTGTACGCGGCGGCGCGGGCCGACGCGCCCGGCGAGCGGGCCGCCGCGGGCATGGGGTGGGTGCTGCGCACCGACGGCTCGGGGGCCGGGCTCTTCGTCGAGCACGAGGCCGCGAGCGCGGCGGAGGCGGAGGCGCTGATCCGGGCCAGCCTCACCGACATGACCCGCCGCAGACCCGCCGACTTCGGCCCGATCCAGCTGTGCACCAGCGAGATCCGCGCGGCGGGTGAGCCGGGGTGCGCGCTGGTGCTCGCCGCGTACCTGGCCGCGGGCTGGGGCGGCGCCGCGTGAACGAGCTGCACGTCACCGTCGAGACCAGCATCCCCGAACCGCAGATCGCGCGCTTCCAGGCCGTGTACGAGGAGGCGTTCGGCCCGCTGCGCGACCGGGCCGCGGCCCGACAGGTGTTGCACGCGAGCGAGTTCCGCGACGAGATGGTGGATCCGCGGATCCACAAGCACGTGGCGCGGCTGCCCTCCGGCGAGCCGATCGGCGTCACCACGCTGACCCGCTGCCTGGAGACGGTGCCCTGGATCAGCCCGCACTACTTCGCCGCGCGGTACCCGGAACACGCCGCGCGAAACGCGATTTTCTACGCGGGATTCACGCTCGTTGCGCCGAGCGCCCGCCACGGCGCCGCGTTCCATGTCATGATCGAATCAGTGGTTCGGGTACTCGTGGCCGAGCGGGCGGTCGTCGGTTGGGATATCTGCTCGTACAACAACACTCATCTCTCGTTCGCGGACGGCATCAGGGCCGCGCTGGACGAGCGGGCGAGCGTCGACGTCGCGGTGGAGGATTCCCAG
Organism: Nocardia sp. NPDC057353; assembly: GCF_042667085.1. Taxonomy (NCBI): domain Bacteria; kingdom Bacillati; phylum Actinomycetota; class Actinomycetes; order Mycobacteriales; family Nocardiaceae; genus Nocardia; species Nocardia sp. NPDC057353. The sequence continues at coordinate 17,253 of NZ_JBHVAK010000074.1, read as the reverse complement.
ACCTACTACGCGGCACGGTTCAGCGGGAGCGGCGCGACCGAGGGGGGCTGATGAACGTGCACGACGGACGACCGGCCGGAACGCCTGCGCAGCCCGGGGCGCGCTGGTGCGCGCTGCTGTTCGCCGCGGGCGGCGCCGCCATCGGGGTGCACCTGCTGGCGGGCTCCGGCCCGGTGGCCTTCGGCGCCGCCGCGTTCGTCGTGCTCGGTTCGCTCGGCATGATCGGGTTCGGGCTGTGGCGGTACCGCCCGGCGCACCCGCTGCCCTGGTACCTGCTCTCCGGCTCCGCGGTGGCCTTCGCCGCGGGGACGGCGCTGCGCGGCACCGCGCTGCCCGCCGCCGACCTCTGCACGCTGATCGGGTACGCCGGGGTCGGCGTCGCGGCCACGCTCTGGCTGCGCCCGCGGCAGGTGCACGGCAACCACGACCTGCTGCTCGACTCCGGGCTGATCGGGCTCGGCGCGCTGCTCGCCTCCTGGACCTTCCTGATCTCGCCGGTGCTCAGCGCGTCGGGGCCGGGGGCGGCGGCGCTGCTCGCGGCGGCCTTCCCGGTGCTGGACGCGCTGCTGCTCACGCTGGTCGCCTACTCGATGGCCACCGGCGGCTCGGAGCCGTCGCTGCGGCTGCTGCATCTCGGGCTGCTCGCGGTGCTGATCGGCGACCTCGGCTACAGCCTGGACACCGTCGGCGCCCGGCTGGTCGACCACGACGTCCTGCAGGCGCCGCTGCTGGTGGCCTACCTCGCCGTCGGGGTGGCGGCGGTGCACCCCACCATGGGCTCGCTCGGCGCCCCGCGGCACATCCACCCGCAGCACTCGCGGCAGCGCGCGGGCATGATCGCGGTGGCGCTGATCGTGGCCGCGCTGGTACCGGTGGTCGGCTCCAGCCCGACCTTCCTGGACCGGGTGGTGGTCTCCACGCTCTTCGCGCTCATGCTGATCGGCGTGCTCGTGCGCAGCGAGCGCGCCATAGTGCGCAGCGCCCGCAGCGAGCGCAGGGCCCAGTACCAGGCCGACCACGACATGCTCACCGGGCTGCTGAACCGCTCGGCGCTGCTGCGCGCCCTGGAGCGCAGCCGGGAACGCTGGCCGGAGCGCCCGCTCTGCCTGCTCTTCCTGGACCTGGACGGCTTCAAGATGGTCAACGACAGCTACGGCCACGCCGTCGGCGACGAGCTGATCGCCAATGCCGCCTCCCGGATCCGCCGGGTGGTCGGGCACCGCGACGTCGCCGCCCGCTACGGCGGCGACGAGTTCGTCGTGCTCGCCCCGCTCGACCGCGAGCAGGCGGGGGCGCTGGCCGAGCGGCTGCTCACCGCCTTCGTGCGGCCGTTCGAACTGAGCGTCGGCGAGATCCCGATCACCGCCAGCATCGGCATCGCCTGCGACGGGCCGCGCAGCTTCGACGCGAGCGGGTACGAGCTGCTGCGCGAAGCCGACTCGGCGATGTACCACGCCAAGGAACGCTCGTTGGGTTATGCCTTCCGGGAGGACGTGCGGCACGCGCCCAGCGAGACCGGGCGGCGGGTGTGGCTGCCGAAGGGCATCGACAGCGGGGTGAACACCGCCGTTTAGTCGCCGAGTTCGGTGAGCAGCTTTCTGGCCTGCTCCAGCTCGGCCTGCAGCTGCGCGACCTTGGCCTGCTGGTCGCGGCGGACCGCCTCCAGGATGCCCGCGACGACCTCCTCCACCTCCGGGTGCAGGATCTTGGCCGCCTGCGAGATGGCGGTGGTGCTGATCGCGAGGCCGCGCACCGTGCGCTTCTTGCCGCTCACCACGTCGACCGTCCACTCGCCCTCGGCGGTGCCGTTGAGCGTGATCGTGACCTCCGGCGTCTTCGCCTTGCGCGCGGGCGCCTTGGCCGGGCGCGGCTTGGGCTCGGCGGCCGCCGGGGTGGCGGGTTTCGGGGCCGGGGTCGGCTGCGTCACGGGGGTGTCCTCCCTGGGGGTCGGTGTCGGAGCAACAGTATTCGCGGGCGCCGGGGCCGCAGGCGCGGGGGCGGGCGCCGCGACCGGCGCGGGGGCGGGCGGTGCCTTGGGCGGTGCCGCCTTGGCCGGGCGCGCGGGCTTGAGCAGCGTGACCTCGACCGGCGAGAAGGAGAGCACGTCCTTCGAGCCGGTGGGCTTGACCTGCAGGAAGTCCCCGTCGGATGGGTCGCCGAGGGAGAGCACCTTGCCGGATCTGCCCTCCGGAACGCCGACCGCGGCCGAGGTGAACCACACCATCGGCGGCCTGCCCGCGGCTATCTCCGCCGCGATCTGTTGGATCTCGCTGTCGGACAGGGGCTTCGGCCGGTTACGGGGCGAGGGCATTGGCGGGCTCCGAGCAATCTGCGTTGGTGCGGACGGGTGTGCACCGATGATGCCGCACGGCACCGACAGATGAGCACCGAGCCGGGCGGAACGCTGCCCGTTTGAGGGCGGCGGGGGCGGGAACCCGGTCCGTATCCATCGAGGAAGGGGTTCTGTCATGTTGTTGCGCCGACTCGCGCGACCCTTGCTGGCCAGTGCGTTCGTCGTGGACGGGATCGATACCCTGCGCAATCCGGAGCCGCGGGTGAAAGCAGCGACCGACCTCGTGCAGAAGGGTCAGCGGACGCTGCCGGAGGATGTCGCCACCAAGTTGCCGTCCGATACCGCGACGCTGGTCAAGGTCAATGCCGCCGCCCAGGTCGGGGCGGGCACGCTGCTCGCGCTCGGCAAGACGCCGCGGCTCGCGGCGCTGGTGCTGGCGGCGACGGTCGTGCCTGCCACGATCACCGAACAGGATTTCTGGGCCGAGGAGGATCCCGATCGCAAGTCCGCGAAGCGGGCCGCGTTCCTCAAGGACGTGGCGCTGCTCGGCGGGCTGATGATCGCCAGCGCCGACACCGAGGGCAGGCCCTCGCTGGGTTGGCGCGGCAGGCGGGCGGCGAAGAACGCCGCGGCCACCGTCTCGGCGGCGCTGCCGATCGGGGCGAGCTCGGGCGGCACCGGGGACGCGCTGCGCAAGCACGCGCACGAGGTCGCCGAGGCGGCGCGCAGCGTCGCGGGCACCGCGGGCGCGAAGGGCGCGGTGCTGGCCGAGGTCGCCAAGGACCGGAGCTCCGATCTGGCCGAGGTCGCCAAGGACCGCGGCTCGGATCTCGCCGAGATCGCGAAGGACCGCGGCGGTGACTGGGCCGAGACCGCGCGCAAGCAGAGCCGCAGGGCGGCGAAGAAGGCGCGCAAGCGGGCGCCGGTGCTGGCCGAGGCGGCGCGCGAGCGCGGGGCCGAGCTGGCCGAGATCGCGAAGGATCGCGGCGCGAAGCTCGCCGACGTGGCGAAGGACCGCGGCGCCGACCTCGCCGACACGGCGAAGGATCGCGGCGCGAAGTTCGCGGACCTCGCGAAGGATCGCGGCTCGGACCTCGCCGACACCGCCAAGGACCGCGGCGCGACCTGGGCCGCGCTGGCGAAGGACCGCGGTTCCGATCTGGCCGACACCGCGAAGGACCGCGGGATCGACTGGGCCGAGCTGGCCAGGGATCGCGGCGGCGACTGGGCGGACACCGCGCGCAAGCGCGGCCCCGAGCTGGCCGAGACCGCGCGCAAGCAGAGCCGCAGGGCGGCGAAGAAGGCGCGCAAGCGGGCGCCGGAGCTGGCCGACGCGGCCCGCGAGCAGGCGCTCACCGCGCGCGAGCGCAGCGCCAGGCTGGCCGAGATCGCCCGCGAGCGGGCCCCCGAGCTGGGCGACGCCGCGCGGTCGCGGGCCGAGCTGGCCCGGGATCGCAGCGTGCACCTGGCCGAGCTGGCCAGGGCCCGCGCCGAGGTCGCGCGCGACCGAGCCGAGGCCCGGCTGCGCTGAGTGGAGTTCTCCGACCGCGGGTTTCGCCGAACCCGCGGTCGGAGGCGATTGCCCCGCGGTGCCCGCCTCCGGTACGCGAGCAGACCGCCGGAGCGTGCGCTCCGGCGGTCGCCGTCAGCCGGTCGCGGGCATGTGCCGTTCCCGACGGCCGAGGATGGTCGCCAGCGAGGAGACCCGGCGCAGCCCCTCCCCGGCCCCGCCGATCTCGACCGCCCGGTCCACCGGGCGGGCCCCGGTGATCCAGACCAGCCGCAGCTGCGAGCGGTCCGCCGCGTACTGCGCGTCGAGCAGCACCCGCAGCCCGGCGGCGGCGAGGAACGTCACCGGCGTCAGGTCGACGACCAGCGTTCCCGCCCCGTCCGCGGCCGAGCAGAGCCGCTCGGCGAGCACCGGCGCGGTGGAGAGGTCGATCTCCCCGCCGACGGTGAGCAGGGTGATGTCGCGCCGCAGCCTGGCCTCCGAGAAGCACACGGCCGCATCGGTTCCCGGCGCGACGAGATCGGGCTCCGAGCGGAACGGGCGATCGGCACCTGGCCCTGCCGGATGAGCGGCCATCGAACTCCTCGACCGGGCGGCACGGAACCGGGCCGGGACCGGCCGCCCATGCCTCTCCCGGCTTACAGCGATACCGAGAGCATAGGGCTCCCCGCCGATTTCGTCCGCGTGTCCCTCCCGCGGCGCGGCCGAGAGCCCGACAGAGGTTGTCCCCCAGCATGATCCGAGCGAACGATACCGGACATACCGGCGCTACACGGTGTCCGTCTCCGGGAACAGCGCCGCCAGCGAGTCGGAGACGGCGCCGCAGCCGCTGCACTCGAAGCGCACCCCGAGCGCGAACCACCACTCCAGCCGCAGCACGCAGTTCTCGCAGAGCAGGTCGATTCCGCTCGCCCGGCAGCAGCCGCGGCCGCGCGCCCAGCGATCGGCCCTGGTCGAGCAGGCCGCGCCGTCGATCCGAAGGGTGCAGCGCGGCAGCTCGGCGAGACCGGGCGCCAAGGCATCGAAATGCTGTGCCGCCGTGGTGTTGTCCACCGTTCCACCTTTCTCCGTCGCGCCGTCCACCCCGTTCATCGAGCCCGCGCCGAGCGGTGTTACCGCAGGTGGGGTGGGTCACCCGGTCAGACGGTGCCGCCGGACATGCCGTCCGAGATGCTCAGCGCCTCGCCGTTGAAGCGGGCGCCGTGCGGGCCGACCAGCAGCAGCACCAGCCGGGAGACCTCCTCGGGCTCGATCAGCCCGCCGCTCTGGGCGAACATGGCCTCGGCGTCCTCGCGGGTGGGGTTCTCCAGGTCGGGCAGGAGCACCCGGTAGGTGGCGGGGTTCATCACCATGTCGGTGCGAACGCCGGAGGGCAGCACCGCGTTCGCGGTGATACCCGCGGCCCCCACCTCCAGCGCAAGCGACTTGATCAGCCCGATCACGCCCCACTTGGCGGCGGCGTAGGCGCCGGAGCCGGTGGCGCCCATCCGGCCGACGATCGACGAGGTGGCGACGATCCGGCCCCAGCGCCGCTCCAGCATGGTCGGCAGCACCGCCTTGATGCTGTGGAAGACGCCGGAGAGGTCGATGTCGACGGTGTCGCGCCAGGTGCGCTCGTCGGTGTCGGCGATGGTGCCGTGCGCCGCGATGCCCGCGTTGGCCAGCAGGATGTCGATCCGGCCGAACTCGCGCAGCGTCTCGGCGGCCACCCGCTCCATGTCGTCGCGGCTGCGCACGTCGGCGCGCACGGTGTGGCAGCGCCCGCCCGCCGCGCGCACCAGCTCCGCGGTCTCGGCGAGGTCACCGGGGGTGGCGAGCGGGTACTGCAGCCCCGGCAGCGGGGCCGCGAGGTCGGCCAGCACGATGTCGGCGCCCTCCCCGGCGAGCATGACCGCGTGCGAGCGGCCCTGCCCGCGCGCTCCGCCGGTGATCACCGCGACCCGGCCGTCCAGCTGTCCCATGCCCGCTCCTCGCCAGAGAATGTGGTCCCGATCACCGGCGACCCTACGCGCGCGGACCGACGCGCACGGCGACCCGCTGCGCGGACGGGAGCGGCGCGTCGTACCATGCGTCACAATCCGCGCACCCGTCTCGAGGACGTGGCCGTTCCGGCGGCGACACCTTCCGCCCGTTCGTGGGTGGACGTACGAATCCACAGATTGAGAGCACTGCGCCGTGAAACTCGACCAGGACGAACACCGGACCGTCGACGACCTGCTCGGCGGTGGCGTCGCGACCGTCGTCGAACCGGACGAGCCGGAACCGCTACCGGAGCAGGCGCCCCCGGCGGGCGACGACGCCACCGCGGCCCGCTTCGCGCTGCCCGGGCTGCGCAGGCTGATGCGCAACGCCGCCGGGCTCTCGCCGGACTCCATCGACCTGCTCGCCGCCATCACCGACCGGCTGCGCGCCGCCGAGGGCGCGCTCGCCGACCCGGCGACCAACGATTCGGTGCGCTGACTACATCCCGTTGACGTCGATGATCGGCGCCGGGTAGTCGGCGAGGGCGCGCCACGGCCGGTGGATCTCGGCGCCGGGCAGGTGCGCCAACTCCGGAATGTAGCGGCGCACGTAGGCGCCGTCCGGGTCGTAGCGCTCGGCCTGGCGCAGCGGGTTGAGCACCCGGTTCGGCCTGGTGTCGGTGCCGGTGCCCGCGACCCACTGCCAGTTCAGCTGGTTGTTGGCGATATCGCCGTCGACCAGCCAGTGCAGGAAGTGCGCCGCGCCGACCCGCCAGTCGATCCGCAGCGACTTGCTGAGGAAGCTGGCGGTGATCAGCCTGCCGCGGTTGTGCATCCAGCCCTCCTCGTGCAGCTGCCGCATGGCCGCGTCCACCAGCGGGTAGCCGGTGCGCGCTTCCTTCCAGGCCGCCGCGGACTCGGGGTCGTCGCGCCACTCGACCGGGCCGGGGCGGTAGTCCTTCGCGGCGGCGTCCGGGCGGCCGCCGAGCAGCTGCGCGTAGAAGTCCCGCCAGGCCAGCTGCCGGACGAAGGCGTGGCCGCCCTCGGTGTCCATGTCCACCCGGTGCACCAGCTCCGTCGGCGAGAGGCAGCCGAAGTGCAGGTACGGCGAGATCTTGGAGGTGGCGTCGCCCGCCAGGTCGTCGTGGTTCGCGGCGTACTGCCCGACCGGCCCGGCCAGCCAGTCCCGGACGATCTTGCGCCCGGAGGTCTCGCCGCCGACCGCGAGCCGCGGCGACGGCTCGCCCCGGCTCAGCGCTGCGGCGTCCGGCAGCGGCTCGCCGCGCACCTCGGGCACGGTGAGCGCGCGCGGCTTGCCGAGCGGGCGGCGCTGGTGGGTCTGGGTCCAGCGGCGGAAGTACGGCGAGAAGACGGCGAAGTGGTCGCGGCCGGTGGAGGGGGTGAGCACCTCGGGGTCGGCCGCGGTGACCACGGCGGCGTGCACGACGAGCGCGCGACCGTCGGCGGCGAGGCCTGCGCGCAGCGCGCGCTCCCTGCGCGAGCTGTAGCCGCTGGCGTCGGCGGCGACGTGCACCTCGGCGGCGTCCACCTCGGCGGCCAGCCGGACCACCTCGTCGACGACCCGGCCGCGGCGCAGGATCAGCCTGCCGCCGATAGTGCGCAGCTCGGCGTCGAGCTCGTCCAGGGCGGCGAGCAGGAACCGGACCCGGTTGGGGGCGGCGTACCCGCCGCCGAGAATGGCGTCGTCCAGCACGAAGACCGGGACGACGGCACCGCACCCGCGGTGGGCCGCGGTCAGCACCGGGTTGTCGTGCACCCGGAGGTCCCGGGTGAACAGGGCGAGTGCGGTGCGCGCCGTCACCGCCGGGTCACCGGGTGCACAGCGGGGCGACGGTCTCGATGCCGCCGGTGGTGGGCGAGGTCAGGTAGATACACGGGCTCTGGCCCGCCGCCTCGATGGCGCCGCGCACCTGGTCCCAGGTGGCGTCGTCCAGCGCGGGGGTCCGGGACAGCACGAAGCCGGAGAGCCGCGAGGGGTCGGTGACGACGGCCCACGAGTAGTCAGGGCCGAGCGCGGTCACGATGTAGTTCGGGGCGCCCGCCGGGTCCTCCTGGAACGGGACGTTCGGGAACTCCACCCGCAGCTGCGCCTTGCTCACCTGGTCGACGACGCGCGCGGTGCCGCGGATCTCGTTGCTGCCGCCGTCCCAGGTGGTGCAGCGGTTGAAGACACCGACATTGCCTTGCGGGTCGAGGGTGTAGGTGGCCTTGGTGTCGCGGGCGCACTCCAGGTTGAACGGCGCGGGCACCGCGGCCAGCTGGTTCCAGGTGCCGAGGTAGCTGTTCACGTCCAGCGCGGGGACCGGGGCCGGGCCCGCCGCGGCGGCGGGGCCCGCGGTGAGCGCAGGGGCGAGCGCGGCGGCGGCGGCCGCGGCGAGCGCGACCACCCGCGCCCGGCGCCGGGTCGTCGGTCGTTGCGTGCGGAATGGGTTCACCGGAACTCCTCGTTCTCGAACGTCACTGCCCATCGTAACGGAAACGATGCATAATCGATTCATTCCGTGGGCGGGCGCGCCCCGGTTCGGGCAGCACGTCCGCCGGATACCCCGGACGCCGCGCGCTACCCAGCCCCACCGTGAGGAGGACCGATGACGGGGATCGCCTACAGCGGGCAGAATGAGGTCATGCCCGCCGGTTCCACCCCAGTGACCGATACGGCCGGCTACACCGTCCGCGCGGTGGCCGACCGCCTCGGCATCCCCACCGCCACGCTGCGCAGCTGGACCCGCCGCTACGACATCGGCCCCGCGCAGGAGCGGCCGGGCAAGCACCGGCTCTACTCCGAGGCCGACATCGCCCAGCTCGGTCGGATGCTCACCCTGATCAGGGAGGGCGCCAGCCCCGCGGGCGCCGCCGCCGCGGTGCGCGGCCACGCCCCGCTGCGCGGTGACCGCACCGGGCTGCTCGCGGCCGCCTTCGCGCTGGACACCGCCACGGTCGGGGCGATCGTGGAGGCGCACGTGCGCGCCTTCGGCGTGGTGGACACCTGGGACCTGGTGTGCCGCCCCACCTTCGCCGACATCGTCGCCCGCCAGCTCGGCGGCGAGCGCTGCATCGACGTCGAGCACATGCTCTCCTGGAGCATCACCTCGGTGCTGCACCGCAGCTGCCCGCCGCCGGCGGGCGGGCCGATCACGGTGGTGCTCGCCTGCACCGGCGGGGAGACGCACACGCTGCCGCTCGAGGTGCTGCGCGCCGCGCTCGCCGAGCACGGGATCGGGGCGCACATGCTCGGCGGCGACGTGCCGAGCTCCGCGCTGGCCGACACGCTCGGCCGCGCCACCGCGGCGAAGGCGGTGCTGCTCTGGTCGCAGCAGGAGCAGACCGCGCTCACCTCGGCCGTGCTGGCCTGCATCGATGCGGGTGCGCGGGTACTGGCGGGCGGGCCCGGCTGGGAGTCGGTCATCCTGCCGGACGGCGCCCGCCGGGTCGGCAGCCTCGCGGACGCGGTCGAGAAGCTGCGCTGATCGGCGGTGCCCAGCCGTCCCCGGACGAGCGGCGCTGCGGTGCGGAGTGGCCCCGGATCGGGGCCGAGAAGCGGCCGCACCGCGAGGCGGCGCGCACGACCAGCGCGTGCAGCGCCGCTGCGGTTCAGCCGCGGGCGGTGCGGCCGAGGACGTGGCGCAGGGCGGAGTCCAGGTCGGGGTTGCGGAAGCGGTGCCCGGCGGCGCGCAGCCGGGCAGGCTCGACCCGCTGACTCGCCGCCGCCACCTCGCGCGCCCCCTGCTCGCCGAGCAGCAGCGCGGGCCCGAACTTCGGCACCGGGAGCAGCGCCGGGCGGTGCAGCACCCCCGCCAGCACCTTCGTGTACTCGGCATTGCGCACCGGCTCCGGCGCGACGGCGTTGACCGGGCCGCTCAGGCTCTCGTCCCAGAGCGCGCGATGGTAGACGTCGACCAGGTCGTCGATCCCGATCCAGGAGAACCACTGCCTGCCGTCGCCGATCCGCCCGCCGAGCCCGGCGCTGAAGAGCGGCCGCAGCAGCCGCAGCGTCCCGCCCGCGGGCGACTGCACGATCCCGGTGCGCACCGCGACGGTGCGCACCCCCGCCTCGGTCGCGGGCCGCAGGTCGGCCTCCCAGTCCGCCACCACGTCGGCGAGGAACCCGTCGCCGCGGCCCGCGTCCTCGGTGAGCGTCTCGTCGCCGCGGTCGTAGCCGTAGAAGCCGATGGCCGACGCGCTCACGAAGCCGCGCACCCCCGCCCGCACGGCGACCTCGGCCAGCCTCCGGGTCGGCCCGATCCGGCTCTCCGCTACCGCCTTCCGGTGCGCGTCGGTGAAGCGTCCCGCGATCGAGGCGCCCGCCAGGTGCACCACCGCGTCGACGCCGTCGAGCAGGTCGGGCGCGGGGTCGTCCGGCTGCCAGCGCCGCTCGTCCGCGGTGCGCGGGGCATGCCTGACCAGGCGGAGCACCCGGTGCCCCCCGGTGCTCAGGAAGGCCGCGACCGCCGAGCCGACCAGCCCGGAGGCGCCGGTCACCGCGACGGTGCCGGGCCGGTAGCCGTGTTCGGCCGCGGCGGCGTGCGCGGCCAGGTCACCGGCGAGCTGGCGGTACCGGTAGTCGAACATGGCGCGCAGGGCGAGCTCGGGCACGGTGCTCTCGACCCGGTCGATCACCCGGGTGTGCCCGGCGTCGACCTCCTCGAAGTCGTGCACGTGCCGCCAGCGCAGCACGGTGCCGGCCGGGGCGGAGGCGATGCCGTCCACCGCGATCTCGTCGACGAAGCGGTTCGGCGGGTCGTACTCCGCCGCCCGGTGCCGCGCCACCCAGCGCAGCCCGCCGGGCAGCCGCAGCACCGCCGTGCCGTCGCGCAGCGAATCGGCCTCGGCAGCCAGCGTCACCGGCTGCCAGGGCGGGGTGAGCCGGGCGAACGCCCCCGGCCTGCCGTACCACGCGAAGACCTCGGAACGCGGCGCCGGGACGACGGCGCTCGACTCGATTCCCATGTTCCGACAGTAGCCGCCGGACGGCCCCGCGAAACGTTCGCGCATCGTTCTGCAATAAATGCAACACGTTCTAGAATTGCCGGATGGCACCGGAACCCGCCCCCGCCCGCGACGACCTGCTCACCGCCGTGCTGGCCTCCCCCGCCGCGGTGGCGGCGAAGGACCGGGCCGGGTGGCTCGCCCTCTTCACCCCGGAGGCGGTGGTGGCGGACCCGGTCGGCTCGCGCCCGCATGTCGGGCTCGACGCGATCGGCCGCTTCCACGACACCTTCATCGCGCCGAACACCATCACCTTCGAACCGGAGGCCGATATCGTCGCGGGCCGGACCGTGCTGCGCGACCTGGCCATCACCATCCGCATGTCCACCGGCGCCACCGTCCTGGTGCCGATGCACCTGCGCTACGACCTGGTGTGGCACGAGGATGCCTGGCGCATCGCGCAGCTCGCCGCGCACTGGGAGTTCACGCCGATGGTGCTGCGGCTGCTCGGCACCGGGCCGCGCGGGTTGGGCGCCGGGACGCTGCTCGGCGGGCAGCTGCTCACCCACCTCGGCCCCGGTGGTGCGCTCGGCATGCTCGGCGCGGTGCGCGGGGTCGGGTCGCGCGGGCGGCGCAGCGCGGAGCGGGCGCTGCGCGCCGCCGCCGACGGGGATGCCGCCGCGCTGGCCGGCGTGGCGACGGAGCTGCCCACCGGCCGGGTGCGGCCCACCGAATTCGCCGCCTACCTGCGCGGGGCGACGATCGGGGACAAGGTGCTCGCCGCGGGCCGGACCGTCACCGCCTCGGTCCGGCTCGGCGACCGCCCCGCCGTCGCTATCGCGGAGTTCCCCGGGCGCAGGCTCGCCACGCTCCGGCTCATCGCCGAGTAGGTCTCCGGGTCGAGCGCGAGAGCCGCGGCGCCCGGCCCGGGCGCACCCGGATCCTCACGAAGACCCGCACGGCTCAGGCGACGGCGTGCCGGGACCGGACCGGCTCCGAGCGGTACCGCGCCCGCGGCCCGTCGATGCCGAGCGCGCGCCAGAGCCGCCGGGTCACCGGGGTCATGAGCCCGAGGTCATCGGCGAGCGCGCGGACGTCGGTGAAGTACCCGGCCAGGATCCGCTTGGCATCCGGCGAGCGCCAGAACGCCTCGCGGAGCACCTCGTCCGGGATGTCGAACTCGCGGGCGAAGGAGCGCGGCGGCACCATGATCTCCCCGGCCAGCCAGCGCATGGCGATCGGGAAGGCGACCCCGCAGACGGCGGTCGTGACCGGCCCTAGCTTCGGCACCTTCGCCTTGAGGAACTCGTTGGCGAAGGAGATGTGCCGCGCCTCCTCGGCGATGTGGATCTCCATGGTGCGCAGCACCGCGGGCGGCAGCTCGGCGCCGCGCCGGATCAGCGCCTTCTGGTAGTGGTCGATCGGCTCCTCGCCGCCGAGGATGCCCATGAAGAGCACGACGTGCGCGTACCCGCCCGCGACGCCGATCAGCGGGGAGAGCCGCCGGAACAGCGGCCGCATGCCCGGCACGTCCACCCCGATGCGGTTCACCAGCTCCTGGAACATCTGGATGTGGTTGCACTCCTCGGTCATCTCGTGCATGCAGTACCGGAACTCCGGAGCGCCGTTCGGCAGCTTCATGGCGTACTGCATCATCCCGCGGATCAGGACGCTCTCGAAGGCGGCGCCGACCTTGATGGCATTGGCCATGCGCCACTTGCCGATCTCGATCTGCCGCTCCCGCGGCAGGTTCTGATACCACGCGGTGGCGCCGAGCGGGTCCAGCTCCGGGATGAGGATCCAGCGCGGGTCGTCCGGGTCGATGGCGAGCTCCGGGGAGTCCCAGTCGATGTCCAGGTAGGGGTCGAACTTGCGGTGCACCGAGCCCTCGGAGAGGGTGCGCACCATATCGCGGTACGCCTCGGCCCGATCTGAAGTGGACAGCGTCATCGGTGTCTCCTCACGTTCGCGGGTGTGATCCGCCGCACCCTCCAATTTAGCGAAACTCACGGTATCAGTAAACAGCCATACGGAGATACCGAGCAGTTTGCTGATGGGCTAGGATTCGAACATGAGTTCGACGGACGACGAGCTGCCCGCGGCCGGACCCGCCCGAACCACCCCGCGCGCACGGCCCATACCGCGCACCGAGGGCACCGAGCCCGAGCTGCGTTTCCCCAGCGCGACGGGGCATTACTACCGCACCGCGACCTATCCGCCGCGCCCGGTCTGGGTGCGGCTGGACGCCATCCTGATCCGCGATCCCGGCACCCCGAAGCACGTCAACGGGGCCGGGGTGGAGATGAACGGGGAATGCGCGGGCACGCTCACGCACTGGGTGCCGACGGTGGACGGCTTCTGGCTGGGCCGGGTCTCCTACACCGTCCGCTATGCCGACGGCCGCCCGCCGCTGCAGGTGCGCGACCAGCTCGTCCCCGCCTACGCGCTGCGCCCCCGCGACCTCGGCTGAGGCGCGGCCCGACGAGATCGCGACCTCGGCCGAGCCGCGGCCCCGGCGAGATCACGGCACCGGCCGAGGTGCGGCCGCGGCGAGATCGCGGCATCAGCCCGGATCAGCTCGGTATAAGCACCGCGGGGTCGACGAAGCGCGGGTCGAGCGGCGCGGCGGTGCCGTACTCCCCCGCGCCGTCCCAGGACTCCTCGCTCTCCGCCATCCGCTCGACCAGTGCGAAGAACCGCTCCTCGAGCGGGCGCAGCCAGGCGATCGCGGCGGCGAGGTCGGCCTCGGCGACGAAGCGCGCGCCATCGCGCCCGACGGTGAGCACCGCCAGCCAGCCGGGCCACTCCGGACCGGGCAGGTTGCCCGCGGTCTCGGCCCAGAACAGCACCGGATGCCGCGCGTCGTCGCTCGCGAGCAGGCCCGCCGCGGCCAGCGCGAGCAGCGCCGTGTGCACGAAGGACTCGAGGTAGCCCATGAGGTCGCAGAGGTACATCCGCAGCGCCCCGTCCTCGTGGGTGAGTACGCAGGACACCGGCGAGCCCGCGGCGGCGCCGGTGACGCAGCCCGCGAAGAATTCGCGCACGGTGACCTCGGGGGTGGCGGCCTGCCAGGCGTCGGCGGCGCGGCGGCCGTCCCAGTACCAGCCGTCGAACATGGCGTCGGGGTCGGCGATCGCCGCAGGCGCCGGGATCGGGGTGTCGAGCCAGCGCTCGAAGTCCGCCCTCGCCATAGGAATGCGGGTGGCCAGCAGGAAGCTGTCCGACACGGGCTCTCCTCACAACGCAGATCGCCGGAGCCGGAACGATTTCCGGCTCCGGCGAGGGAGCGTAGCAACGGGGGTGTCAGACTCCGGCGAGGAAGGGGTAGTCGGTGTACCCCTCGGCGCCGTCGGTGTAGAGGAAGGCGGGGCGCAGCGGGTTCTCCGGGTGCGCGCCGCGCCAGCGGTCGGCGAGGTCGGGGTTGGCGATGAGCGCGCGCCCGACCGCGACGGCGTCGGCGTGCGCCTCCTCGATCAGCGCCAGCGCCTCGGCGCGGGTGGTCGGCGAGGAGAAGCCGCTGTTGCCGATGATCGGCCCGGCGAACCGCTCGCGCAGCTCGCGCACCAGCTCGCCCGCGGGCTCGGCGTGCAGCACCGAGAGGTAGGCCAGGCCGAGCGGGCGCACCCGGTCCAGCAGCGCACCGTAGGTGGCGCGGACGTCGGCGCGGTCGGTCTCGTAGGCGTCCTGGATATTGTGCTCCGGCGAGATGCGCAGCCCGACCCGGCCCGCGCCGATCTCCGCCGCCACCGCCTCGACCACCTCGGCGACGAAGCGCGCCCGGTTCTCCGGCGCGCCGCCGTAGCCGTCGGTGCGGTGGTTCGCGGCCGGGCTGAGGAACTCGTGCAGCAGGTAGCCGTTGGCGCTGTGCACCTCGATGCCGTCCAGCCCGGCCTCGACGACGCGGCGGGCGGCGGCGACGAAGTCGTCCCGGACGGCGTGCGCCTGCTCGACGGTCAGCTCCGCGGGCACCGGGTACGGGTGCTTGCCGGACGGCGTGCGGGCGACGCCGTCGATGGCGATCGGGCTCGGCGCGGTGATCGGCCCGCCGCCGTTGATCTCCGGGTGCGATACCCGGCCCGCGTGCATGACCTGCATGACGATCCGCCCGCCGCGGGCGTGCACCGCCTCGGCGACCCGGCGCCACCCCGCCACCTGGGCGTCGGTGACGATGCCCGGCTGCCCGACGAAGGCCTGCGCGTCCCGCGCGGTGTAGGTGCCCTCGGTGATGATCAGCCCGGTGCCCGCCCGCTGCGCGTAGTGCTCGGCGACCAGCTCGCCGGGAATGCCGTCGGGCCCGGAGCGGCCGCGGGTGAGCGGCGCCATGACCAGGCGGTTGGCGAGTTGCAGGTCTCCGAGGGTGACGGGGGTGAACAAGTCCATGCTCCGACGCAACCGCCCGGCCGCCGGGAGGATTCCGGGGCCGGGCGGTTTGCGAGATGTGTCACCGCGGGCAGTTGACCACGTACTCCCAGACCGTGTCGACCCCGCCGGTCACCCGCACCGTCACTGCCGTCGCCGCCCCCGGCGGCAGCGTGACCACGACCGAGCCGGTGCCCTCATTGGTTTCGTCGCCGACCCACCCGGTGCTGTACACCGGCGTGCCCTCGTAGAACACGTCGATCAGGTCCGGCACGTCCACCGTCTCGTAGGCCAGCACGAAGGACGTAGGACCGCTGCGGCCGAGCTCGTGCCGCGTCGTGGTGACGCCGTCCTCGCCCGCCTGCGTCGACTGGTTGCACTGCTGGGTCTGGATACCGCCGCCGCCCCCCGATCCGGTGTCCGGGAGCCCCAGCCCGAGCCCGAGACCGTCCAGCACGGCGCTCCCGCTGTCCAGGATGCCGCTGCCGCTGTTCAGGATCCCGCTGCCGGTGTCGATGACCCCGCCTGCGCTCCCGGTGTCGACCCCCGCGCTCCCGGACGGCTGCGCCGACACCCCGGCGGCGCCACCGGCCGTGACCAGCACCGCCAGCGCGCCCGCGGTCGCCATCCGCCGAATACCGTTCATGCCCAACTCTTTTCCCTCCGCGAATCCACTCGTTCCGTCCTCGGAACAGAGTTCCACCGCGGCAGGCGGGGCGATATCCGTCGTTCGGGGGTCAGCCGTTCGGCCGACGACGGAGCTAGGGTCGAAGCATGGGTGTCATAGGCGAGCTGTTCCCCGGCCGGAAGCTGGAAGACGAGTCCGGGCAGTCCGGTGACGGCCAGTCCCATCGGCCCGCGGTCGAGCTGGACCTGGACTCCGGCGTCGTGCGGCTGACGGCGCCGCGGCCCGCCGAGGAGGGCGATCCCGAGCGGTAGCCACCGACGAAAACGGCCCCCGGAGAATTTCTCCGGGGGCCGATCCCACTAGTAGCGGGGACAGGATTTGAACCTGCGACCTCTGGGTTATGAGCCCAGCGAGCTACCGAGCTGCTCCACCCCGCGTCGGTGAATACAACATTACACACGGGTGCGCCGCCAACGCAAATCGCCCCCCTACCTGCGCCGATCCGCCCGTCCCGCGCGTTCCCAGCCGCGCACCACTCGGAAACGTGAGCCGGGTCACCATTTCGGGGTGATCTCCGGCACATCACGAAGCAATCACGGCCTGTATTCGAATACGGGAATCGCCGAACTCACCAGCGCGTTCGCCAGACGATTGCGGATGAAACCTCTCGCTATTCATCGTTACCGAGGCGTGATCTGACCGAGATTTGCCGTTACGGTCGGTTCCGGCCCGGGGCACATGCGCCGAGCCAGAACACGGATCGCCGAACGCCGGCAACCCTGCCCCGCGGCCGTGTCACCCCGACCTCCTGGGGGCAGGGATACGTGCGATGGGCGCGGCGGTGGGCGCAGGGAGGGAACCCCACATGTCTCGAAACCGGAAGTTCAGCACCCGCGCCCTCGGCTTCGTCGCCGTCACCGGTGCCCTCGTTGCCGTCCCGTTCGGTCTCTCCACCGGAACCGCCTCGGCCGCCACCCACAACTGGGACGGCGTCGCCCAGTGCGAGAGCGGTGGCAACTGGAGCATCAACACCGGTAACGGCTACTACGGTGGCCTGCAGTTCTCGCCGAGCACCTGGCGGGCGCACGGCGGCCAGGGCTCCGCGCACACCGCCAGCAAGGCCGAGCAGATCCGGGTCGCCGAGAACGTGCTCGCCAACCAGGGCATCGGCGCCTGGCCCAGCTGCGGCAAGTACCTGACCCAGGGCAGCTCGAGCGATGTAGCGCCCGCCGCCGAGCCGGAGCCCGCGCCCGCGCCGGAGCCCGCCGCGCCCGCCCCCGTCCCGAACAGCGCCGCAGCGCTGGTCGACCAGGCCAAGGCCGCCGGCGGCGAGCTGGCGAAGCAGTACGGCCTCGAGGGCCCCTTCCAGGCCCTGCTCGAGCAGAACGCAGGCCTGATCGATTCCATCGGGCGGTGACATTTTGCCCGGCTTCGCCGGGCGGGTTCGCGGCCCCTTCGGGGGTCTCGCGGGTCGGCGCTCGAGACTCGCGGCTGCGCCGCATGCGCTTCGAGCGCCGACCCGCGAGACGGGGCCGCGAACGTGGTGGTCATGACC
>NZ_JBHVAK010000073.1:0-29092 GCF_042667085.1 Nocardia sp. NPDC057353 | reverse complement strand
GGCTGGGGCCGGGCGGCGACTGTCGGAAAGGGTCAAGAATCTAGCGCGGCGGCTCCGGGAACGGGTCGACCAGCCCGCACCGCTCGATCTCGTACTTCGGCACCCGCTCGATCCGGTACGCCGCGAAGTTCAAGGCATTGCGCAGGTTGTGCTTGAACCGGTCGAAGGTCAGCGGGTCGCGGTGCGAGAGCATGAGCGCGTAGGTGTCCGGGCAGGACATGGCGACGCGCGCCTGGGTCACCCACTCCTCGTCCAGGTACCAGGGCATCCACGGCTTCTTGTCGACCATGCCCGCGTCCACGATCACCCAGTCCGGGTAGAGGCTCTTGTCGTGGCCGATGCGGCCGTCGGCCAGCCGGTCGGTGTGCGCGGCGAGCGGGTAGGCCAGCCCCATCGGGTCGACCACCTTGACGTCGAGCGGGACGTTCATGCTGGTCATGCCGAGATTCAGGAAGAAGACGGTGTGCCCGACGCCGCCGTCCGGGATGGGCTGCGGCGGCGGTGCGATGTACCAGAACCGGAACGACGGCGAGTTCAGCAGCAGCCCGCCGTCGGGGGTGTTGGCGATGGCGTCGAGCATCGGCCGCATGCGCGGGTAGTCCAGGTAGTCCTCGGCCCGGATGGGGTGGTCGCGGCCGGTGTTGAGCACGTAGTACACCCGCTCGTCGACGATGCCGGACGAGCTGATCTTGGTGCCGGTGGTGATGGCGGTGGTGCCCGCGGCGAAGAGCGCCCAGCCGACCACGACCAGCCAGAGCGCCGGGACCAGCAGGTACCGCACGTCGCGCAGGGTGAACGGCCGGAAGGCGCCGCGCGGCACCCGGATCGGCAGCACCGCGATCGGCAGCAGGAAGAGGAAGAGCTGCGGCAGCAGCATGCGGCCGTGCATGAAGTCGCCGCCGACCCGCAGCGCGTAGACGGTCAGCAGCAGCGCGCCGCCGAGCACCAGCGTGACGACCGCGCTCGGCGAGCGCAGCCAGCACCGGAACCGGGTGACCGGGTGCTGGCGGTCGGCGCCGTCCCGCTCGCCGCGCGCGGTCGACTCGCGGGTCAGCCGGAGCGCGCCGAGCGCGGCGAAGAAGAGCACGAGCAGCGGCAGCCAGAGCCAGTACGGCCCGACCAGGTCCCAGAGGTAGGTGAAGCCCTGGCCCCACTTGGCGCCGCCCGCGTCCTTGGCGACGGCGGTGTTCGGGTAGGGCAGGCCGTAGTACCCCATCCGCCAGATCTGGTAGCCGAGCGGGAGCACCCCGGCCACCGCGATGATCAGCAGCCGCAGCAGCACCGGGCGGTCGCCCGGCATCGGGGCGAGGAAGATCATGCCGAGCGCGGCGGCGCCGATCACCGCCATCTCCGGGCGGACCAGCGGGGCGAGCCCGGCCAGGAAGACCAGCCCGAGCAGCGCGGGCACCCGGACCCGCGCGGCCAGCGCCCAGCGGATCATCGCCCACCAGAGCAGCGCCAGCCAGAAGATCACCAGCCCGCTCTCCAGGCCGGAGGTGGCGTAGTCGCGGGCGGGCGGCACCGCGATGTAGACCAGCACCCCCGCGGGCAGCAGGAAGGCGGCCTTCGGGCCGCCCCAGAGCCGGGCGGTGCCGAGCACGGCGAGCACGATCGCGCCGAGCGAGAGCACCAGCGCGAGCGCGAGCACCACGTACTCCAGCCTGGCGCCGGTGACCCAGCTGAAGAACCAGACCAGGTAGGTCCACGCGGTGCTGGTGTTGGCCTCGACCCGCTCGCCCGCGTTGAAGACCGGGCCGTTGCCCGCCAGCAGGTTGCGGACGGTGCGCAGCACGATCAGGCCGTCGTCGGCGATCCAGCGGCGTTGCCAGCCGCCGATGGCGAACAGCGCGACGGTGACCACGATCCCGCCGACGAAGAGGGCACGGGAGAACCGGGTGTACCGCGGCGCCGAGCGGACCGATTCATCGGCCCGCCCGTGCTCGTCTTCGGTTGTCCCGGCCCCATCGGCCACTCTCTCGTCAGGCGAGATAGACAGCGACACCTACCGCTCCGATCCAGGCGATGGCGAGGAACTGCAACACACGGTCCCCCAGCGCGATCTCTTCGGGTTCACCGGCCTCGCCACCGTCGACGTCGACCGCGTAACGCAGGATTGCGATGGTAAACGGAATCATGGAGATCGCGAACCAGTTCGTGTCCTTCGCGTCACCCTGTTCGAAGGCCCAGAGGCCGTAGAACACCACCACGGCCGTGGCCGCGAGGGTCCAGATGAAGCGCAGGTAGGTCGGCGTGTAGTACTCCAGCGACTTGCGGATCTTGGCGCCGGTGCCGAGCGCGATCTGCAGCTCCGCGTACCGCTTGCCCGCCGCCATGAACAGCGAGCCGAACGCCATGATCAGCAGGAACCACTGGGAGAGCGGGATGTTCGCCGCCGCGCCGCCCGCCACCGCGCGCAGCAGGAAGCCGGAGGAGACGATGCAGATGTCGAGCACCGCCTGGTGCTTGAGCCCGAAGCAGTAGGCCAGCTGGATGCCGATGTAGACCGCCATCACCACGGCGAGCTGCCAGGCCGCGAGGAACGAGATGGCGATCGAGCCGACCAGCAGCACGACCGCGAGCACGTAGGCCAGGTTCACCGGGACGACGCCCGCGGCGATCGGCCGGAACCGCTTGGTCGGGTGCGCCCGGTCCGCCTCGACGTCCATCGCGTCGTTCACCAGGTAGATCCCGGAGGCCGCGAGGCAGAACACCGCGAAGGCGATGGCGACGTGCACGAGCACGTCCAGCTCGGTCGCCGACCCCGCCGCCAGCGGCGCCGCCAGCACCAGCACGTTCTTCACCCACTGGCGCGGCCGCATGGTCTTGATCAACCCGCCGACCAGAGTCTTCGGCGGGCCCTTGGTCACGCCTTCCGCGAGATCGGTGCCTGTTGGCTCTTCGCTCATGTCAACCAAGGCTCTTTCTCGTGCGATCACTGTCGAGCTTCTTCTCGACGGCGAGCAGGGCGGCGGCGGACGCGGCGCCCAGCGCGGAACCGGCGAGCACGTCGGAGGGGTAGTGCACCCCGAGGACGACCCGCGAGAGCACCATCGGGGGGACCAGCACCGCAGGCAAGGGTAGCCCGGTCAGTTTTCCGAGCAACACCGCAGCCGCCGCGGTGGAGGTCGCGTGCGAGGAGGGGAAGCTCAGCTTGCTCGGCGTGCGCACGTTGATCCGCACCGCCGGGTCGTGCGGGCGCGGCCTGCGCACCACCCGCTTGATCACGATCGAGGCGGCGTGCGCGCCGACCGCGCCGACCGCGACTCCGGCCCACTGCCTGCGCCGCGGCCTGTCCACCAGCCAACCCGCGGCGGCGATGCCGACCCAGCCGAGCGCGTGCTCGCCGAAGTGCGAGAGGCCGCGCGCGGCGGAGATCACCGCGGGGTTGCCGCCGATCGCCGACTGCACCGCGGTGATGATCGCCACCTCCGGGTTCGCCGGGCTCGCCGCGGGTGCCGGGTCGAGCGGCAGGGTGGTGGGCTCGGCGTTCAGCGCGCTCACTTGACCTCGCTGGTCTCGACGGTGGGGACGGTGCTCGGCGCATCGCCGATCCCGAAGATCTGCTCCCAGGCGGCGGTGCTGGTGAGCCGCGGGTGCGCGGCCCGGTAGCGCTGCCGCATCTCCGGGAAGCGGGCGAGCAGCTCCCTGCGCAGCCGCATCGCCTCCTTGAACAGCGCGAGCGCCTGGCGCGGGTCGCGCTTGCGGTAGACCACGCCGCGCCCGTCCGCGGTGGTGACGGTGACGCCGTCCACCTGGGAGAGCAGGAACCAGCGGGCGTCCAGCGTCGGGACGTTGAGCTGCGGGGTCTCGTGGTGCTGGGCGCGGGCCGGGCGGGCGCTGTGCACCAGCCCCTTGGCCAGCCGGGCCACCTTGGCGAGCGGGTTTCCCGGCTCGCCGACCGCGCCGACGTCGGCGTGGCTGGCCAGCGGCAGCGCGGTCGAGGAGGGCAGGACCACCGCGTCCGGGTAGCTCTTGCGCATGGCGTGCACCGCGCCGAGCGCGCTCGGCAGCAGCTCGAAGAGCTTGTCCGGGCCCGCCAGGAAGTCGCGGATCGCCTGGTTCTGGATGGCGACCGTGGAGTACTCCAGGCAGAGCAGGTGCTTGAGCGTCGCCTTGACGGTGTTCACCACCATGGCGCGGGCATTGCCCGGCAGGTGCAGCGCGGCGACGACCAGGCGGTTGCGCAGGTGGAAGTAGGCCTGCCAGTCGATGGCGTCGTCCTTGTCGCTCCACGCCATGTGCCAGACCGCCGCGCCGGGCAGCGTGACGGTCGGGTAGCCCGCGGCGCGGGCGCGCAGCCCGTACTCGACGTCGTCCCACTTCAGGAAGAGCGGCAGCGGCTGCCCGATCTCCTCGGCCACCTGCCGCGGGATGACGCAGGTCCACCAGCCGTTGAAGTCACCGTCGATGCGGCGGTGCAGCAGCTTGGAGTTGTCCCGGTCGCGCAGCGGGTACTTGGCGAAGTCGTGGTCGTACTCGACGTTCTGCGCCGCGGTCCACATGAAGACGCTGCGGTCCACCACCTCGCCCATGACGTGCAGGTGCGAGCGCTCCTGCAGGTTCAGCATGTGCCCGCCGGTCAGCACCGGCGACTTGGCGAAGCGGCTGAAGGCCAGCGCGCGCAGGATGGAGTCCGGCTCGATCTCGATGTCGTCGTCCATGTAGACGATGAACTCGGCGTCGGTGGTCTTCAGCGCCTCGTACATGACCCGGCTGTAGCCGCCGGAGCCGCCCAGGTTGGGCTGGTCGTGGATGGCGAGGCGGTCGCCGAGCACGGCGGCGGCCGCGGCGAAGCCGGGCTCGTCCACCACCTTGCGGGTGCCCTGGTCCGGGATGATCACCGCGCGGGTGCGCTCCAGCACCAGCGGGTCGGAGCCGAGCGCCTCGAGCGTCTTCACCGCGTCGGTCGGCCGGTTGAAGGTCGGCATGCCGATGGCGATGGTGCCCTGGCCCGGCGCCTCCATCGGCGCGTACCAGCCGCCCGCGT
This sequence comes from Nocardia sp. NPDC057353, assembly GCF_042667085.1. Lineage (NCBI taxonomy): Bacteria > Bacillati > Actinomycetota > Actinomycetes > Mycobacteriales > Nocardiaceae > Nocardia > Nocardia sp. NPDC057353. The sequence continues at coordinate 24,105 of NZ_JBHVAK010000073.1, read as the reverse complement.
GCAGCTCGACCGCGGTGTCGGTGGTGATGTCGAACCAGAGCCAGCCGCCATCCTCGAACGGGCCGAGGTCGGCCTCGAAGGTGACGGCCACCGGCTCGCTGCCGGAGAACTCCGCGCCGCGCACGTGGATGCGCGAGCCGTCGGCCTTCGAGCGGTAGAGGTCGACCCGGCCGTGGCCGGTCAGCTCCAGCTTCAGCAGCACCGAGTCCAGCACGCTCCAGCGCCGCCAGTAGCTGGCGGGCAGCGCGTTGAAGTAGGTGCAGAAGGAGACCTCGGACTCGGCGCCGACCGCGAGCGAGGTGCGGCCGGTGGCGTGCGCGCGGCGCGCGTTGGTGGTCGATTCCTCCAGGTAGAGGGTGCGGACGTCGAGCGGCTCACCCGGCCTGGGCAGGATGATCCGCGCCAGCAGGGCGTGCGAATCGTTGTGCAGCAAACTCATTCAGTTCTCCTGGTCGTCGGCGAGCGGCGCGCCGTTCTCCAGGTGCGGGCGCAGCACGTTGTCGAACTTGCTCAGCGCGCTGCCGATCGCCATGTGCATATCGAGGTACTGGTAGGTGCCGAGCCTGCCGCCGAAGATCACCTTCGCCTCGGCGGTCTCCCGCTTCGCCCGGTCCCGGTAGGCCTTGACCTTGGCCCGGTCCTCGGGGGTGTTGATCGGGTAGTACGGCTCGTCGCCGGTCTGCGCGAAGCGCGAGTACTCGCGCATGATCACGGTCTTGTCGGCCGGGTAGTCGCGCTCCGGGTGGAAGTGCCGCGGCTCGATGATCCTGGTGTAGGAGACGTCGCCGTCGTTGTAGTTCATCACCGAGGTGCCCTGGAAGTCACCGGTCTCGAGCACCTCGGTCTCGAAATCGATGGTGCGCCAGCCGAGCTCACCCTCGGCGAAGTCGAAGTAGCGGTCCAGCGGGCCGGTGTAGACGACCGGGGCGTCCGGGCTCTCGGCCCGGAGCTGCTCGCGCACGTCGAACCAGTCGGTGTCCAGCCGGACCTCGATGAGGTCGGAGGCGGCCATGTTCTCCAGCCACTTCGTGTACCCCTCCTTGGGCAAGCCCTCGTAGGTGTCGTTGAAGTAGCGGTTGTCGAAGGTGTAGCGCACCGGCAGCCGGGTGATGTTGCCCGCGGGCAGTTCCTTGGGGTCGGTCTGCCACTGCTTGGCGGTGTAGTCGCGGATGAACGCCTCGTAGAGCGGGCGCCCGATCAGCGAGATCGCCTTCTCCTCCAGGTTCTGCGCGTCGCCGGTCTCGATCTCCGCCGACTGCTCGGAGATCAGCTTCCGCGCCTCGTCGGGCGTGAAGTAGCGGCCGAAGAACTGCGAGATCAGCCCGAGCCCCATCGGGAACTGGTAGGCCTGCCCCTTGTGCAGCGCGAAGACGCGGTGCTGGTAGCCGGTGAACTCGGTGAACTGCGTGACGTAGTCCCACACCCGCTTGTTGGAGGTGTGGAACAGGTGCGCACCGTACTTGTGGATCTCGATCCCGGTTTCCGGTTCCGGTTCGGAGTAGGCGTTGCCGCCGATGTGCGGGCGGCGGTCGAGCACCAGCACGCGCTTACCGAGCAGGTTCGCGGTGCGTTCGGCGATGGTCAGCCCGAAGAAACCGGAGCCGACGACGATGAGATCGAAGGGAGCAGATGCGTTACCGGGGGACGATGCGGCGGTCACGGTGGCCCAGCGTATCGGACGCCTTTCCCGGCTTCCGGCGCAGTCGAAACTCGGGTCCCGGCGCAGGTGGGGTCGATCAGGCCGGGAATCCGGCGTCGAGTTCGACGAGCTCCCGCTCGGTGTGCAGCCGCCAGGCGTGTTCGCCCAGCTCGGCTCCGCTGATCCGGGTCAGCTCGAGGCCGGGCGGGATCGCCTCCGGGTGCGCGTCGGCGCGGCCGCGCAGCAGTTCCCAGGTGTCGAGGACGTTGGCAGGTGCCTGCTGGCAGAGATCCTCCCAGCCCTTGGCGGCCTCGCTGGTGGCGAAGCGCAGCTCCCACGTGCCCGCGACGGCGGGTGGCGCGACCCGTTCGCCGCGCTTCGGGCTCACGGAGCGTCCGGCTGGATGACCGGGCCCACGTCGAGGTCGGAGTCGGTGGTGAGGACGGCGGCCAGTTCGGGGACGCCCGCGTCGCGCTGCATGAGCGCGACGAACATCCGGCTGGTCACCGACGCCGCGGTGTGCTCCAGCTCCGCCCTGGCGGCGGTGGTGAGCACCAGGTCCTCGGCGTCCCGACGCCGGACCAGCAGCGACTGGCCCGGCGTGCGGTGCAGGCGCTCAACTACATGTCGAGGGCGAAGGCGGCCATGGCGTCGCGGACGAACTCCGCGGTGCCCGCGCCGTGCACGTCGTAGTTGGCGCGGAAGCGCTCGTCGGCGACGTACATCTCACCGAGGCCCGCGAAGGCCTCCGGGATGACCGGGCGCCCCTGCCAGCCGAGCGCGACCCAGTCGCGGTGCCTGGCGGTGAGGGCCTTGGCCTCCGGGCCCGCCGGGTCGGCGCCCGCGGCGTGCAGCCGGCCGTACTCGGCGGCGATGTCGAGCTGGGTCTGCTGGAACTCCCGTTTCTGCTCGGCGGTCAGCGAGCGCCACCAGCGGTCGCCGTTGTCGTAGGCATCCCTGCCCCAGCGGTCGATGACCTCGTCTTTGTACTGCGTGTGGTCGAACCCGTCGAACACTTCGGTTGCCACGAGCCGTTCACCTCTCTCCGTCTTGTCGAGTGTCGTGGTGACCGAGTCGATCAGGCGCCGGATCCGGTCCTGTTCCCGCCGGAGCAGGTTCAGGTGCGTGCGCAGCGCCGCGGCGGGTTTCTGCTCGCCCGCGATGACCTCGGCGATGACCGGGAGGCCGATGCCGAGTTCGCGGAGGAGCAGGATGCGCTGCAGGCGCAGCAGGGCGTCCTGGTCGTAGTAGCGGTACCCGTTGGCCCCGATCCGGCTGGGCGGCAACAGCCCGAGCTGCCCGTAGTGGCGCAGCGTCCGGCTGGTGGTCCCGGCCGCCTTCGCCAGATCCTGGATGGACCACTCGCCGTCGCGCGTGCCCGCTGCCATGACCTCGACTCCCTTCCTGACCTCGTCGGTGAGTTCAGGATGGGCGTTGACGCAGCGTCAAGGTCAAGGGTTCTCCGGGAGCATGGAGAGCAGCGTGTCGAAGTCGACCACCTGGGCGCCGAGCGTGTCGGTGGCGACGATCACGCCGTTGACGAAGAGCTGGTAGGTGCCCGCGCCGAGCGGGAGGTCGAGCTCGGGGCCGACCGGGGCGCCGACGGCGCTCTGCTCGCCGCCGATCCGCTGGTACTCGACCTGGATGGCGGTCGGGCCTTCGGCGGCGTCCACCCGCGGGTCCCGCGGCGCGGGGGCGGGGGCCAGGTACGGGTTGGGGCGCAAGTCGCCGGGGGCGGGGCCGACCTCGAAGGTCTCGATGTCGGCGGGCGCGCCGCCGTCGGGGGCGGCGGAGTACTCGGAGCGCAGCAGCAGGCCGTCGCGCAGCAGGACGGTGCCCGCGGTGGCGGCGACCGCGGCGGCGGTGCGCGGGTCCTCGCGCACCGTGCCCGGGTACACCTGGCAGTCGGTGCTGTCGCAGGTCTGGGCGTACGGGTAGCGCTGCTCGGCGAGCGCGTACGACCGTGCCGCGACGGCCTGCGCGCGCAGCGCCTCGGCCGCGCCCTTGTCCGCCCAGTTGGCCTGCATCTCGGTGGGGACGACGCCGAGCAGGTAGTCCTCGACGTCCAGCTCGTTGACGGTGCGCGGGGCGCCGTCCTCCAGCGCGAGGCCGAGCGCGCCGCGGTACCCGGTGCCGCCGCAGAGCTCGAGGTGCTCGGCGGACGGGCGGTTCGGTCCCAGATCGATCGGGTAGATCCACGGGTCGTCGGTGGCGCCCTGCCAGACCACCTCGCCGTCGCAGCCGACGGTGACCACGACGTTCGCGCCGCCGTCCGGCAGCGCGGTGAGGTGCGCGACCTGGCCGGGCTCCAGTACCCGGTCCGCCACGATGGCGCCCGCGTCGGCGTAGGCATCGAGGGTGGCGTCGTCCTGGGTCTGCAGCCGGACCCGGAGCAGGGTGGGATCGATCCGGCCGAGCTCGGCGCCGGGGTAGTAGTGCGCCAGGATCTGCTCGGCGGTCCAGCCGTCCTGTGCGCTCTCGAAGGCGCCGTGCTGGCTCATGCCGCGGCCGTGGCCGTCGCCGGTGGTGGCGCGGTACGGGGTGCCCGGCCAGACCGCGGTGACGGCGAGCGCGCCCGCCGCGAGCGCGCCGCAGGCGACCAGCAGCGGCCGCGGGGATAGCGCCGGTTCGGGGGCGCGCCTGCCGCGCCGCCCGCGCGGCCGATGGATTCGCTGCACGACGAACTCCCTTCGAACGGCATGTCGTAGCGCCCGCGTCGGACATCGGAGGCTACATTCGAGCAATCACCTCAACCTCGACCAGAGGTTTAGATATGTGACGATAGTGGCTAGTGTGATAGCAGAGACGCCTGACACGCAACCCTCTCGATTACGCAGCTTGATCCACCGGTTCCACCTGATTGGAGACGCTCGTGCCCGCTCGCAGACCGAAACGCTCCTACGTTCTCCCGGTTGTGGCGATCCTGGCGGTGGCTGCTCCCCTCGCGACGTTCACCATGGGCGATTCCGCCCGCTACGACGCAGCGAACGAAAGCGAGCTCGCCGCGGTCCCCGCGCAACTGGTCGAGGCGGCGCTCGCCGCCGCTCCCGACGTCGTGCTCCCGCTCGATGAGCTGACCGGCCTCGACCTGCCCGACCTCCGCCTCTCCGACCTGCGCATGCTCCCGCTGCCGGAGTCGGTCCCGGTGCCGCCTGGTATCCCGGCGCCGCCCGGGGTCGCGCTGCCCTCGCAGGTCCCGCTGCCGAAGCTGACGCCGGGGCAGAGCACCCGGTTCATCGCCGACCCGACCAGGCTGGAGCCGGGCACCACCCCGGACACCCCCGCGCTCACCCCGGGTGCGCTCCCCGCCGAGTACGCGGACCTGGTCGGCACCCAGGTCAAGCAGATCGCCAGGGAGCAGCCGTTCAGCATGGTCGCGCTGACCGCCGCCGACCTCGCGGGGACGAACGCCATGGTCCGCGCCGCGGCGGCGGACGGCAGCTGGGGCCCGTGGTTCGACGCCGAGCCGGTGGACACCGGCGCCTCCGACCACAGCGGCCCGCCCCGCGTCGATGGCACCGAGCCGGTCTACGTCGGCAGCACCAACCTGGTGCAGGTGCTGGTCACCAAGGCGCGGCAGCCCGGTGCGACGATCACCCCGATCGCCGAGCAGGTCGACCCCGCGCACGGCATCCCCGACCTCACCGCGGTGCTCATCGACCCGGGCCGCGCCGATATCGACGGCGGGCTCGCCGAGGTCGCGGGGGCGCTGCCGGACGGCGGGCCGCGGGTGATCAGCCGGGCACAGTGGGGCGCGGACGAGTCCATGCGCTGCATGGACCCCACCTACGACGACATGCTCGGCGGCTTCACCGTGCACCACACCGCGGGCCGCAACGACTACAGCAGGGCCGAGTCGGCGGGCATCGTGCGGGCGATCTACGCCTACCACGCCGAGACGATGGGGTGGTGCGACATCGGCTACAACGCGCTGGTCGACAAGTACGGGCAGATCTTCGAGGGCAGAGCGGGCGGGCTGGACCGGCCGGTGCAGGGCGCGCACGCGGGCGGGTTCAACGAGAACACCGCCGGGGTCGCGCTGATGGGCGACCACGAGTCCGAGGCGCCGACCAGCGTCGCGCTCAATGCCGTCGGGCAGTACGTGGGCTGGCGCACCAGGATCGCCGGGCTCGACCCCAAGGGTCAGACCCTCATGTACTCCGAGGGCACCGAGTACACCCCGTACGCCGAGGGCGAGGAGGTGGAGCTGCCGATCGTCTTCGCGCACCGCGACGTCGGCAACACCAGCTGCCCCGGCGACGCCGCCTACGCGATGATGGACCGGATCCGCGACATCGCCGCGGGCGGGCCCGCGCAGAGCACGCCGGACACCGCGACCGGCGCCGACCTGGACGCGCTCGTCGACCTGACCGGGCGGCTGCTGCGGATGGTGAACGACAACATCATCGCCCGCTACTACGCGGAGAAGGGCGGCGCGGCGAGCTCGCTCGGCGACGCCGTCTCCGAGCCGCTGCCCGCGGCGCAGGGGCAGCAGTACGCCAAGTTCGCCAACGGGTACGTCTACACCGGGCCGAGCGGGCAGGTGGTCGAGGTGCTCGGCGCGATCCTGGACCGGTTCCTGCAGTTGGGGGCGGATGCCGGGGTGCTCGGGTTGCCGCTGGCCAATGCCTACCCGGTGCCGGACGGGCTGCGCGCCGACTTCCAGTACGGCTCGCTGATCCTGAACCAGCTCACCGGGATCGTGACCACGGTCTGGAAGACCTACAACGACACCTACCAGGAAGAAATGCGGAAGAACCCGGCGGGCGCGCCGATCCCCGACCCCGCTCCCGCCCCGGCCCCGGCCGGCTGAGAACCTGACCCCGGCCGGTCGAGGGACCCGGCCGGGGTCAGCTCCACCAGCGCTCGAGCACCAGCGCGACCCCGTCGTTGACATTGGTCCCGGTGACCTCGTCGGCGGCGGCCAGCGCCTCGGGGTGCGCGTTCCCCATGGCGACCCCGTGCCCGACCATGCTCAGCATGGGCACATCGTTGGGCATGTCCCCGAAGGCGACCGCCGACTCCGGCGCGACCCCGAGCCGCTCGGCCACCGCGGCCAGCCCGGACGCCTTGGTCACCCCGGGCGCGGAGAGCTCGATCAGCCCGTTGTCGGTGGAGTACGTGATGTCCACCGCGTCCCCGACCTCGGCGGCGAGCGCCGCGCGCATGTCACCGCTGCGCGCGCCGACCAGCCGGATGAGCATCTTGATGGCGGGGGTGTCGATCACCTCGGTCCGCGCGACCGCGGTGTCGTCCGGGTTGAGCCAGGCGTGCTCGTAGGACGGGGTGCTGACGAACTGCGGCGTTACCGCGTCGTGCGCGCTCTCCCCGACCCGCTCGGCGGCGAGCCCGCAGCCGGGCAGCGCGCGCTCCGCGACATCGGCGAGCCAGGCCAGGCTCTCCACGTCGATGGTGCGGCTGAGCAGCACCCGGTCGGCGGCGCTGTCGTAGACCACCGCCCCGTTGCCGCAGACGCAGAGCGGCGCGAAGCCGAGGCCGTCGACGACCGGGTGCACCCAGCGCGGCGGGCGGCCGGTGGCGAGCACGAACGGGACGCCGTCGGCGACCACCGCGGCGACCGCCGCCTTCGTCCGCGGCGTCACCCGCTCGTCGCGGTCGATGAGCGTGCCGTCCACGTCGGAGGCGACCAACGTCGGCTTGGGCAGGTGTAGACGTGTCACCCACCCATCCTGCCGGATGCCGCGGACCCGCGGTCGGCGATACACGGCATGCGGGACCGGTACCGCCGTCCCTATGATGCGGGGATCACCATCCGGCCGACGAGTGACCCAGGGGACCGATGACGGGCTTTCTGCTCCGACGCGCGCTGAACTACGTCGTGCTGCTGATCCTCGCGTCGTTCCTCACCTTCAGCCTCGCCTCGCTCACCTTCCGCCCGCTGGACAGCCTGGAGCAGCGCAACCCGCGGCCGCCGCAGTCGGTGATCGACGCCAAGGCCGAGGAGCTGCACCTCAACGAGCCGATCCCGGAGCGCTACCTGACCTGGGTGGCGGGCGTCGCGCACGGCGATTTCGGCACCACCCTGGCCGGGCAGCCGGTGAGCGAGGAGCTCGGCCGCCGGGCGCTGGTCAGCCTGCGGCTGCTCATCGTCGGCTCGATCATCGGCACCGTGCTCGGCGTGCTGATCGGCGCGGCCGGGGCGATCCGGCAGTACAAGTTCAGCGACTACTTCACCACCATCGTCTCGCTGCTCATCCTCAGCACCCCGATCTTCCTGCTCGCCACCCTGCTGAAATACGGCGCGCTGCAGATCAATACCGCGACCGGGGCGCAGATCTTCCTCTACACCGGCGAGACCTCGGCGAACACGATCGTCGGGTTCGGGCCGCAGCTGCTGGACCGGGTGCAGCACCTGGTGCTGCCGACGCTCGCGCTGGCGCTCGGCGGCATGGCCGGATACAGCCGCTACCAGCGCAATGCCATGCTCGACGTGCTGCAGAGCGATTTCATCCGGACCGCGCGGGCCAAGGGCCTCACCCGTAGCCACGCGCTCTACAAACACGGGCTGCGCACCGCGCTGATCCCGATGGCGACGCTCTTCGCGTACAGCTTCGGCGCGCTGATCACCGGCGCCACCTTCACCGAGAAGATCTTCGGCTGGCACGGCATGGGTGAGTGGCTGGTCGACTCGATCAATGCCCAGGACCTCTACGTGGTGGTGACGGTGACCGCCTTCGCCGGGCTGGTCGTCCTGATCTCGGGGCTGCTCTCCGACATCGTGTACGCCGTTCTCGATCCAAGGGTGCGTGTGGGATGACCGAAGCCGAGCTGATCGTCCAGGGCGCGCCGGAGCCCACCACCGCGGCCGGGCGCAAGCGGCTGGTGCTGCGCCGCTTCCTGCGGAACAAGCCTGCGGTGGTCGGCGGGGTCGTGCTGATCCTGCTCGTCATCGCGAGTTTCGCGCTGCCGCCGCTGCTGAAGTGGGACTACCAGCAGCTGGATTACACCGCGCTGCTGCAGCCGCCGAGCCCGAGCCACCCCTTCGGCACCAACCAGATCGGCCAGGACGTGCTCGCGCAGACCCTGCGCGGGCTGCAGAAATCGCTGATCATCGGCTTCTTCGTCGCGGTCGTCAGCACCGCCATCGCGGCGATCGCGGGCGCGCTGGCCGGGCTGCTCGGCGGCTGGACCGACCGGGCCATCATGTGGTTCGTCGACCTGCTGCTGGTGGTGCCGAGCTTCATCATCATCGCGATCTTCGCGCCGCGGACCAAGGGCAGCAGCTCGATCGTGCTGCTCATCGTCCTGCTCGCGGTCTTCAGCTGGATGATCAGCGCGCGCATCGTGCGCGGGCTCACGCTGAGCCTGCGGGACCGCGAATTCGTCCGCGCCGCACGGTACATGGGGGCATCGACCTGGACCGTGATCGTCAGCCACATCGTGCCGAACATCGCCTCGATCCTGATCATCGACACCACGCTCAGCATCGGCGCGGCGATCATGGCCGAGACCGGGCTGAGCTTCCTCGGGTTCGGCGTGCAGAAACCGGACGTCTCGCTCGGCTCGCTGATCGCCGAGGGCACCCGCTCCGCGCTCACCTACCCGTGGCTCTTCCTCTTCGCGGGCGGGCTGCTGATCCTCGTCGTGCTCTGCGCCAACCTGGTCGGCGACGGCCTGCGCGACGCATTCGACCCCTCCGCTGCCAGGGCGCGCTCCAAGAAGTCGGAGAAGGCGGCATGAGCGAGTCAGGCCCGGAGGCGGGAGCGAAGCGTAGCCACGGAGGGCCCTCGTCCATGCCTGGAGGACACAGCATGACCGAGCCGCTGCTCGAGGTGCGGGATCTGCGGGTTTCGTTCCCCGGTGAAGAGGGGCGCATCGATGCGGTGCGCGGCGTCGACTACACCGTCTCCGACGGCGAAGTCCTCGCCATCGTCGGCGAATCCGGCTCCGGCAAGTCGGTCTCGTCACTGGCCGTCATGGGGCTGCTCCCGGACCAGGCGCGGGTCGCGGGCTCGATCCGGCTGCGCGGCCGGGAGCTGCTCGGCCTCGGCGACCGCGAGCTCTCCAAGCTGCGCGGCAGCACGGTGAGCATGGTCTTCCAGGACCCGCTCTCCGCGCTCACCCCGGTGTACCGGGTGGGCGACCAGATCGCGGAAGCGCTGCTCGCGCACGGGAAGATGGGCAAGGCGGCGGCCGCGAAGCGCGCGGTCGAGCTGCTCGACCTGGTCGGCATCCCGGAGCCGGAGCTGCGCGCCAAGGCGTTCCCGCACGAGTTCTCCGGCGGCATGCGGCAGCGCGTGGTGATCGCCATGGCCATCGCCAACGACCCCGCGCTGATCATCTGCGACGAGCCGACCACCGCGCTCGACGTCACGGTGCAGAAGCAGATCCTCGGGCTGCTGCGCGAGGCGCGCGACATCACCGGCGCGGGCGTCGTGATGATCACCCACGACATGGGCATCGCCGCCACCCTGGCCGACCGGGTCGCGGTGATGTACGCGGGCCGGATCGTGGAGACGGCGAGCGCCGCCGAGCTCTTCGGCGCGCCCCGGATGCCGTACACGGTGGGGCTGCTCGGCTCCATCCCGCGGATGGACGGCCCGGCGCGCAAGCCGCTCATCCCGATCGTCGGGGCCCCGCCCGCCATGCACGCGCTGCCGCCCGGCTGCTCGTTCGCGCCGCGCTGCCCGGTCGCCGTCGACGGGTGCACAACCGCCGAGCCGCCGCTGGCCGAGGTCGCGACCGCGCACCGCGCGGCCTGCATCCGCACCGGCGAGGTCGGCACCGCCGAGCTCTTCGCCGCCTACCGGGCCGAGCTGGCGGCGCCGCCGGAGCAGGTGGAGGTCGCGGAGCCGGAGGTGGTGCTGCGGGTCTCCGGGCTGGTCAAGACCTTCCCGATCACCTCGGGGGTGGTCTTCAAGCGGAAGAAGGGCGAGGTCCGCGCGGTCGACGGGATCGACCTGGAGGTGCGCGAGGGCCGCACGCTGGCGCTGGTCGGCGAGTCCGGGTCGGGCAAGTCGACCACGCTGAGCCAGATCCTGGACCTGGCGCAGCCGCAGCAGGGCCGGATCGAGATCCTCGGCACCGACGTCACCGCGCTCAGCCGCGAGCGCAGGCGGGAGCTGCGCCGGGCCATGCAGATCGTGTTCCAGGACCCGACCGCCTCGCTGGACCCGCGGCTGCCGGTCTTCGACGCCATCGCCGAGCCGCTGCGCATCGACAAGCGCCCGCGCGCGGAGATCGCCCGCCGGGTGCCCGAGCTGCTCGCGCAGGTCGGGCTGCGGCCGGAGCACGCCGAGCGCTACCCGGCCGACTTCTCCGGCGGCCAGAAGCAGCGGATCAGCATCGCGCGGGCACTCGCGTTGGCGCCGAAGCTGCTGGTGCTGGACGAGCCGGTCTCCTCGCTGGACGTCTCCATCCAGGCCGGGGTGCTGAACCTGCTGCGCGCGCTGCAGGCCGAGCACCGGCTCTCCTACCTCTTCGTCTCGCACGATCTCTCGGTCGTCCGCAATCTGGCGCACGACATCGCGGTCATGTACCGCGGCAAGATCGTCGAATCCGGGCCCGCGGAGCAGATATTCGCGGACCCGCGGCACGAGTACACCCGCGCGCTGATCGACGCGGTGCCGATTCCGGTCGTCAGCGGTTAGGAGAACACGGTGGGCATGCGCACGACACGCTGGTTGATTCCGCTGCTGGCGGCGGGGTTGGTGCTCGGCGGGTGTGCGAGCCCCGACGACCCGCCCGCCGACGGCGATGCGGCGCTCGGCAGCACCAGCGACATCAACCCGCGCGACGTGGCCGAGCTGCGCGACGGCGGCAACCTGCGGCTCGCCATCACCGCGCTGCCGCAGAACTGGAACCCGCTGCACACCGACGCCGACGGCACGGTGAGCAGCGTGCTGCGCCCGACGCTGCCACGCGCCTTCGACACCGACGCCGCGGGCGCGCTCAGCGTGAACACCGACTTCTTCACCGCCGTCGAGCTCTCCGGCGAGCAGCCGCAGCGGGTCACCTACACGATCAACCCGAGCGCGGTCTGGTCCGACGGCACCCCGATCACCTGGCGCGACCTCGCCGCCCAGGCGAACGCGCTGAGCGGCCGCGACCCGCGCTACCTGATCAAGATGACGAACGGCTTCGACCGGGTGTCGAAGGTCGAGCGCGGCGTCGACGACCGGCAGGCGATCCTCACCTTCGACAAGCACTACGCCGACTGGCGCGGCCAGTTCGCGGGCAACACCTTCCTGATGCCGGAGTCGGTCACCGCCACCCCGGAGGCGTTCAACGACAGCCTGGTGAACGGCAGTGCGCTCACCGCAGGGCCGTTCCTGGTGCAGTCCGTGGACCGGACCCAGAACCGGATCGTGCTCGGCCACAACCCGCGCTGGTGGGGCGACAAACCCAAGCTGGACACCATCACCTTCTCGGTGCTCGCCGCCGATGCCGCGCTCCCCGCGCTGCAGAACAACGAGATCGACGCGGTCGGCATCGCCTCCATCGACGAGATGCGCACCGCCCGCTCCACGCCGGGCGTCGCCATCCGGCGCGCGCCGGGCAACAGCTGGAGCCACCTGACCTTCAACGGCGCCCCCGGCTCGCTCTTCGCCGACCCCGCGCTGCGGGTGGCGATCATGAAGGCGATCGACCGGCAGGGCATCGCGAACGCGGTGCAGAACGGGCTGGTGCAGAACCCGCGGCCGCTCGGCAACCACGTCTACGTGGAGGGCCAGGTCGGGTACCGGGACAACGGCGTCCCATTCGATCCCGCCGCGGCCGCCGCCGAGCTGGACGCGCTCGGCTGGAAGCTGGAGGGCGACGTCCGGGTCAAGGACGGGCGCAGGCTGGAGTTCCGCGACGTCATGTACAACGCCCAGTCCTGGGTGCAGATCGCGCAGATCATCCAGCAGAACCTGGCCGCGGTCGGGGCGAAGATGAGCATCGACACCAAGTCCGGCAACGGCTACTTCACCGACGTGATCAAGCCGGGCGATTTCGATGTGGCGCACTGGGTCTGGTCCGGCGACGCCTTCCCGCTGAGCAGCCTGCCGCAGGTGTACGCCTACAACCCGAACGACCTGCAGGGCAACTACGGCCGGATCGGCACGCCGGAGATCAACGAGCTGATCGAGCGCACGCTGGCCGAGCTGGACCCGGCGAAGGCGATCGAACTCGCCAACGAGGTCGACCGGAAACTCTTCGAGATCGGCTTCTCGGTCCCGCTGGTGCAGTCCACGGGTAACGTCGCCGTACGCGCCGAGCTGGCGAACTACGGCGCGCCGGGGCTCGCATCCTACGACTACACCAGGATCGGGTTCCTGAAGTGACCCCGCCGACCCGGACCGGAAGGAGCGCCATGCGGTTACGAACCACGGTGGCCCGTCTCGCGATACCCGTGATCGCGCTGAGCCTCATCGCGACCGGCTGTGCCGTCGACGATTCCGGTGCCCCGGAGGGCGCGGCGGCCGCGATCGGCAGCACCAGCGACATCAACCCGCGCGACCCGGCCGACCTGAAAGACGGCGGGAACCTGCGGCTCTCGCTCTCCGCGCTGCCCGCCAACTGGAACGCGCTCTCCAACGACGGCAACGACGCCGAGCTCGGCAGCCTGCTGCGGCCGGTCATGCCGCGCTCGTTCCGCACCGACGCCTCGGGCGGGCTCTCGGTCAACACCGATTACTTCACCAGCGTCGAGCTCACCGGCACCGAGCCGCAGCAGGTGACCTACACCATCAACCCGGACGCGGTGTGGTCCGACGGCACCCCCATCACCTGGGAGGACATCGCCGCCCAGGCCAATGCGCTGAGCGGGCGCGACCCGGCCTACCTGATCGCCAACACCAGCGGCTTCGACCGGGTCGAGAAGGTCGAGCGGGGTGTCGACGACAAGCAGGCCGTCCTCACCTTCAACAAGCACTTCGCCGACTGGCGCGGGCAGTTCGCAGGCAACTCGTTCCTCTTCCCCAAGGCGGTGATGGGGAACCCCGAGGCGTTCAACAACAGCCTGGTGGACGGCATCGGCCAGACCGCGGGGCCGTTCCTGGTGCAGTCGGTCGACCGGGCGCAGAACCGGATCGTGCTCGGGCACAACCCGCGCTGGTGGGGGAACAAGCCCAAGCTGGACACCATCACCTACAGCGTCCTGGACAACGCCGCGCTGATCCCGGCGCTGCAGAACAACGAGATCGACGCCGTCGGGATCGCCACCCGGGACGAGCTGCGCACCGCGCAGAGCACGCCCAACATCGCGGTCCGCCGGGCGCCGGGCAACAGCTGGAGCCACCTGACCTTCAACGGCGCCCCCGGCTCGATCCTGGCCGACCCGGCGCTGCGGGTCGCCATCTTCAAGGCGATCGACCGGCAGGGCATCGCCACCGCCATCCACAACGGGCTGGTGCAGGAGCCGAAGCCGCTGAACAACCACATCTACCTGCAGGGCCAGGAGGGGTACCGGGACAACAGCCTGCCCTTCGACCCGGCCGCGGCCGCCGCCGAGCTGGACGCGCTCGGCTGGAAACTGGAGGGCGACGTCCGGGTCAAGGACGGCCGCAGGCTGGAGATCCGCGACATCATGTACGACGCGGACACCTGGGTGCAGATCGCGCAGATCATCCAGCAGAACCTGGCGGCGGTCGGGGTCAAGCTGAACATCGAGACCAAGCCGGGTCGCGGCTACTTCACCGATGTGATCCAGCCGGGCAACTTCGACGTCGCGCAGTGGACCTGGGTCGGCGACCCGTTCCCGCTGGGCAGCCTGAACCAGATCTACGGCTACAACCCGGACGACCTGCAGGGCAATTACGGCCGGATCGGCTCGCCCGAGCTGAACGCGCTGATCGAGGCGACCATCTCCGAGCTCGACCCGGCGAAGGCGATCGAGATGGCGAACGAGATCGACCGCAAGGTCTTCGAGGAGGGGCACTCGCTGCCGCTGCTGCAGTCGCCGGGCAATGTCGCGGTCCGCGCCGACCTCGCCAACTTCGGCGCGGCCGGGCTGGCCTCGCTGGACTACACCATCATCGGCTTCGTGAAGTGAGCGCGGGCCGTCGAACGGCGGCCTACCCGGTGTCGGTGACGATCGGCGCCCTCGCGGTCTGTGCCGCGTGGGCGCCGTTCGCCGATCCGGACCAGCTCGGGGGGCTCGCGGCGGTGGCGCTCGGGGTGCTGGGGTACAGCGTTGTCCAGCTGGTGGTGGCGCTCCGGGGCGGGCCGCCCGCGGCGGGGCCGGTGCGGGTACGCCGGGTGCGGCAGCAGCATCGGCTGCTCAGTCGGTCGTGGGTGGAGATCGTGCCCGCCTCGGGCGGGGAGGGGCGCTGGGTGCCGGTGCACTTCCACCCGGTGCTGCTCGGCATGGTCGAGCGGACCGTCCCCGCCGCGGAGGCACTGCGGCCGGACGGGGTGCGGCTGTTCCCGGCCGGGCGGGTGCGGCGGGCCGAGCCGCCGGGGCAGCTGGTCGACAATCCGTCCCGGCCGGACCCGGACGCGGCGGGGCGGGGCGGGGTTCGGCGGCGGCTGGTGCTGGACGCGCAGTCCGCGGTCGCGGCGCCGTTCGCCGCGCTGTTCTGGATCTATCTCGACGGTGGCGGGCTCGGTGCGTTCGCGGGGGCGTGTTCGGTGGCGGCGGTGGGGGCGCTGTGGTTGGCGGCGGTGCGGGGGTCCGATCCGAGTTGAGTGGTATGACCACTTGACCTCTGACCAATTCCGGCGCACACTTCCGGCATGCCTTTGCAACCGGTGGTCAAGCGCTCGGTCTCGGCCGACGTCTTCGAACAGATCGCGGCCGATGTCCTGAGCGGTGAACTCCCGCCCGGTTCGACGCTGCCCAGCGAGCGGCAGCTGGCCGAGGCGCTCGGGGTCTCCCGGCCCGCCGTGCGGGAGGCGCTGCAGCGGCTGGCGGGGGCCGGGCTGGTCGCCGTGCGCCAGGGGGACGCGACCACCGTGCTCGACTACCGGCGCGGCTCCGGGCTGGAGATCCTGCCGCGGCTGCTGGTCAGGGACGGTGTGCTGGAGCCGTCGGTGGCGCGCAGCATCCTGGAGGCACGGCTGCACAACGGCCCCAAGGTCGCCGAGCTGGCCGCCACCCGACTCCGCAATGCCGCCGACGACGGCATCGTCGCCGCGGCGGAGGCGGTCGCCGCGGCGGCGGGCGACCCGATCGCGGCGCAGCTGGCGGCGCTCACCTTCTGGGACCACGTGGTCGACGCCGCCGACTCCATCGTCTTCCGGCTCATGTTCACCATGCTGCGCGCCGCCTACGAACCCGCGCTGGCGGCGCTGGCCCCGGTCATGTCCGCCGAGGTGGGCAATGCCGAGGCGTACCTGGCGCTCGCCGCCGCCATTGCGGCGGGCGACCCCGCCGCGGCCGCCGCGCGCGCCCGCGCCCTGCTGGAGCCCGCCACCACCGCCCTGATCGAGATCCTCACCCCGGAGGAGCAGCCATGAGCACCCGCACCCGCGCCGTCCGGCGCAACCTCACCCTGCGCGCCGCCTGCGCGGAGTTCCTGCGCCACCCCTCGCCCTGGATGATCACCGCGACCCTGCTCGCGGCGCTCACCGCACGGCTCGCGCTCGGCGACTGGCAGCGCACCGACGCCCTGGTCCCGCTGCTCGCGCTGGCCGCCTTCCCGGCCATCGAGTGGGTCATCCACGTGACCGTGCTGCACTGGCGCCCGCGCCGGGTCGGCCCGGTGCGGATCGACTCGGAGCTGGCCCGCAAGCACCGCGAGCACCACACCGACCCGCGCGACATCCCGCTGATCTTCATCCCGCCCCGCTCGCTGCTGGTCACCATCGCGGTGCTGACCGCGATCGCCCTGCTCGCCTTCCCGCGCCCCGAACTCGGGCTGACCTTCCTGCTGACGATCACGGTGCTGGGTATCGCCTACGAGTGGACGCACTACCTGATCCACACCGACTACAAGCCGCGGCACGCGCCCTACCGGGCGATCTGGCGCAACCACCGGCACCACCACTACCGGAACGAGCACTACTGGTTCACCGTGACCAGCTCCGGCACCGCCGACCGGCTCTTCGGCACCTACCCGGACCCGGACACCGTCGCCGCCTCGCCGACCGCCAGGCACCTGCACGGCCTCGACAAATTACCCTAGGGGGGTATGGTAGAGGGCGAACCGACCGATGGAGGAGCGCCCGATGACCACCGCCACACAGCAGCCCGTCGGGCGGATCGAGCTGTCGATCGGGGGCATGACCTGCGCGTCCTGCGCGAACCGGATCGAGAACAAGCTGAACCGGCTGGACGGGGTCAGCGCGACCGTCAACTACGCCACCGAGAAGGCGCGGGTCGAGATCAGCGGCGAGGTGCGCCCCGACCAGCTGATCGAGGTGGTCGAGCAGGCCGGGTACACCGCCGCGCTACCAGCCCCGCCCGCCGACGCCGCACCCGCCGCGGCCGAGCCCGACCCCGCCGCCGCGGCCGGGCAGCGGCTGCTGATCTCGGCGCTGCTCACCGTCCCGGTGATCGCCATGGCCATGATCCCGGCGCTGCAGTTCACCAACTGGCAGTGGCTCTCGCTGACGCTGGCCGCGCCGGTCGTGGTGTGGGGCGCGCTCCCCTTCCACCGCGCGGCGCTGACCAACCTGCGGCACGCCACCGCCACCATGGACACCCTGGTCTCGATGGGCGTGCTCGCGGCGTTCGGCTGGTCGCTCTACGCGCTGTTCCTCGGCACCGCGGGCACGCCGGGGATGACGCACCCGTTCGAGTTCACCATCGCCAGGATGGACGGCACCGGCGCGATCTACCTGGAGGCGGCGGCCGGCGTCACCACCTTCATCCTGGCCGGGCGGTACTTCGAGGCGCGCTCCAAGCGCCGGGCCGGTGCGGCGCTGCGGGCACTGCTGGAACTCGGTGCCAAGGACGTCGCGGTGCGCCGCGACGGGGTCGAGCGGCGGATTCCGGTCCGCGAGCTGGTGGTCGGCGACGAGTTCGTGGTCCGGCCGGGCGAGAAGATCGCCGCCGACGGCATCGTGCTCGACGGCTCCTCGGCGGTGGACGCCGCCATGCTCACCGGCGAGGCGGTGCCGATCGAGGTCGGGCCAGGCGCCGCGGTGACCGGCGGCACCGTCGATGTCGGCGGGCGGCTGGTGGTGCGGGCCACCAGGGTCGGCGCCGACACCCAGCTGGCCAGGATGGCGCAGCTGGTCGAGGACGCCCAGGCGGGCAAGGCGAGGGCGCAGCGGCTGGCGGACCGGATCTCCGGCGCCTTCGTCCCGGTGGTGATCGCGCTGGCGGCGGCGACGCTCGGCTTCTGGCTCGGCACCGGCGGCTCGGTGGCCGCCGCCTTCACCGCCGCGGTCGCGGTGCTGATCATCGCCTGCCCGTGCGCGCTCGGGCTGGCCACGCCGACGGCGCTGCTGGTCGGCACCGGGCGCGGCGCGCAGCTCGGCATCCTGATCAAGGGGCCGGAGGTGCTGGAGCAGACCCGCAGGATCGACACCGTCGTGCTGGACAAGACCGGCACCGTCACCACCGGCACCATGACGCTGCTCGAGGTCGTCCCCGCCGACGGCGAGGACGGGGACCGGGTGCTGGCGCTGGCGGGTGCGCTGGAGCACGGCTCCGAGCACCCGATCGCCCGCGCGATCACCGCCGCCGCCGAGGAGCGCACCGGCGCCCTCGCGGCCGTCACCGACTTCGCGAACCGGGAGGGGCTCGGCGTGCGCGGCACCGTCGACGGCCGGGAGGTGCTGGTCGGGCGGGCCCGGCTGCTCACCGAGCAGGGCATGGAGCTCGGCACCGAGCTGACCGCCGCGGTCGAGCGGGCGCAGCGGGCGGGGCGCACCGCGGTGCTGATCGGCTGGGACGGCCTGGCCCGCGGCGTGCTCGTCGTCGCCGACGCGGTCAAGCCGACCTCGGCCGAGGCGGTCGCCCGGCTGCGCGCGCTCGGGCTCACCCCGATCATGCTCACCGGCGACAATGCCGCCGCCGCGCGGGCCGTCGCCGACCAGGTCGGGATCGACGAGGTGATCGCCGACGTGCTGCCGGAGGAGAAGGCCGCCACCGTGCGCGAGCTGCGGCAGCGGGGGCGCGTGGTGGCCATGGTCGGCGACGGCGTGAACGACGCCGCCGCGCTCGCCACCGCCGACCTCGGGATCGCGATGGGCACCGGCACCGACGTCGCCATCGAGGCGAGCGACCTCACCCTGGTCCGCGGCGACCTGCGGGTGGCCGCGGACGCCATCCGGCTCGCGCGGCGCACCCTGCGCACCATCCACGGCAACCTGTTCTGGGCCTTCGCCTACAACATCGCCGCCATCCCGCTGGCCGTCGCCGGGCTGCTCAACCCCATGCTCGCGGGTGCTGCGATGGCGCTGAGCTCGGTGTTCGTCGTGAGCAACAGCCTGCGGCTGCGCGCCTTCCGCTAGCCGCCGCCACCGCCGCTGTTCAGCCACTGCTCCTTCATGTGCAGGTGGTTCTCCCACCAGCGCCGCTGCACCTCGGGGTCGGCGTCCGCCGCGGGCGGCATGGACTCGCCGGGGAAGAGTCCGTTCGGCAGCGGCGCGATGGGCGAGGCGGGGGCGGGGGCCGGGGCGGGCGGCGGTTCCGGAGCGGGCTCAGGGGCAGGTTCCGGAGCGGGCGGCGGCGGGGCCTGCGTCGTCCGGGGCGGCGCGGGCCGCTGCGGCACCGGGCGGGGCGCGGGCGGCGGCGGGGCCGGTGCGGCGGCCTCCGCGGAGATGTCCGCGGGGGGCGGCGGAACCTCGACGGGGGGCGGCGGCGGGGGCGGCTCGGCCGGGGCGGGCTCGACCGGGGGCGCAGGCTCGGTGGTCGGCGCCGCGGGCTCCGGCGCGGTCGAGGACGGCACCGGCGCGGAGCTGGCGATCGCGGCGGGCGAGGGCTGCTGCTCGCTCCGGCCGCTGTCCAGCACCTGCGCGGCAGCGAACCCGGTGGCGCCGAGCACCAGCGCCGCGGCCGCGGCGACCAGCAGCGGCCGCGTCCCGCGGCGGCGCGGCGCGGCGGCCACCGGGACGGCACCGCTGGTAGCCGCGGCGAGCGCGGCGCCCTGCGCGACGGCGCTGGCCGCGCCCGCCGGGTGCACGATCGGCACCCCGTAGGCGGTGCGCAGCGCCTCCGCCAGCGCGGCGTCGTCGGCGGCCGAGCCGCAGAGCACCACCGCGTCCGGCGTGGCGTTCACCGCGGTGAGCACCGAGCCGACCCTGGACAGCGTGCGCTCGATGCCCTCGGCGTCGGCGACGACGGTCTGCCAGGAGTCACCGACCGGCGCCTGGTTGCGGGCCGGGCCGACCACCGCGCAGGTGGTGTGGAAGTCCGCGGCCTCCAGCACCAGCACGGTGTCCTGGCCAGCCACCTCGGGCAGGTGCGCGACGTAGGCGGCCAGCGCCGACCTGGTCGAGACCAGCGACGCCGTGTGGTACGGCCCGTCGGCCAGCGCGGTCAGGATCTCCCGCCGCTGCGCGGGCGAGCGGTAGGCGACGGCGATGTCATCGATCGCGACATCCGAACCGGGCGCCGTGCCCACCTCGTCCAGGACGGCGACGATCGTCTCGACGGTCGCGCCGTCGGCGACATCCCGCTCCGCGGTGCGGAGCACCGTCGGGCTCGCGCCGTCGGTCGACGACCGCGAGAGCAGTACCCCGCTCACCGCTGTCCGTTCTGCGGACACACCAGCTGTGGCCATTGGGTTCACACCTCGAGCTCTTGCACAACACACACTCCTCGGCGATTCGACACGACTGCGGCTACCGATTGGTCGGTATCCAGAAATCCTCGGTGAATTCTGTGCAACGTCGCCGCGCGCGGCGCCGGATCGCATCGCCGTGTGCAGATGCACGACGCGACCACAGAGGAGATCGTGCCAGGTGACCGGCCGTTACCGCATAGCTCACCGGGATTTCGCGCCAGGGGGCGGAGTCTGCGGCCGCGAGCGGGCGGAACATTGCCGGAGAAGTGGCTGAATCGGCCAATTCCGGCCGGAGCGATCGAAGAGCGGATGACGGGATTCGAACCCGCGACCCTCACCTTGGCAAGGTGATGCGCTACCAGCTGCGCTACATCCGCACGCGCCCGAGAGGCGCTGGAAAAACTCTATCCGCCCGCGCCCGGATTCCGGAAATCGCGCTGCTCCGCGGCGTGCGGGTCGGTCGCGGCCGCCCGGCGGGCCGCGCGCTCCGCGATCTCGGCGGCGTCCAGCTCGTTGGCCTCATCCAGGGTCGGCGCCGAGCCGCCGAGCCGGGACGGCACCCAGAACGCGCCCTCCTCGTGCTGGTACTCGCGCTGCGCCTCGAGCAGCAGCCGCTGCATGGTCGTACGCAGCTCGAGCGTCAGCTCGGCGGCGGGCTCGTAGGGCTGGATGGGCGCGCCGACCACGATGTGGATCGGGGTGTTGGTGCGGCCGAGGCGCTTGGGGTGGCCCTTGGTCCAGACCCGCTGCGCGCCCCAGATCGCCACCGGGATGATCGGCACCCGCGCCTCGATCGCCATCCGGGCCGCGCCGGACTTGAAGTCCTTGATCTCGAAGCTGCGGCTGATGGTGGCCTCGGGGTACACGCCGACCAGCTCGCCGCGGCTCAGGTACTCCACCGCGGCCTGGTACGAGTCGGCGCCCGCGCCGCGGTCCACCGGGATGTGCTTGAGCGCGCGCATGATCGGGCCGGAGATCTTGTTGTCGAAGACCTCCTTCTTGGCCATGAAGCGGATGTACCGCTTCGAGGTGCGCGCGGGGAGGCCGGCGTAGGTGAAGTCCAGGTAGCCGGTGTGGTTGATGGCGATGACGCCGCCGCCGGTGGCGGGGATGTGCTCGTCGCCGGTGACGGTGAATTTCAGGCCCTGCACGAAGAAGACGGTCCGGGCCAGGCCGATGATCGTGCGGTAGACGGGTTCCACAGTTCCGCTAGCGTAGTCGCCGCATCCTCCAGATCCGATACCAGGCATCCCGAGAGAAGAGGTACGTCGACGTGCACCGCGAGCTGCCGGCCAGGAACACCACTCCCCCGCTGCGCGGGCGGCGGCAGGCGCGGCGGTTGCTGCTCGGCGGGCTCGCGGTGGCACTGATCGCGGGCTGCGACTCCGTCTCCGGCATCCCCGGCGACGAGCCGGAGCCGCAGGCCGAGGTCACGACGTCCGCCGCCGCGGAGCCGAGCAGCGGCACGCCCGCGCCGCCGCCCGCGCCCGAGGCGCCGCCGGTGCCCGCGGACGCCCCGCCGGTCGCCGAGGTGCCGGGCGCCCCCGAGGCGGCGCCCGCGCTGCGCCGCTGGGCCGCCGACCTGAACACCAAGTCGATCGAGGAGCTGCAGGCATCCTGCTGGACGCTGGCGCCCGCGCACGTCGCGGAGATGTACGCCGATCCCGCGCCGGTGCTGGCCGCGCTCGCCGGGCCGGGCACCGCCACCGACACCGCGGTGACCTGGCGCGGCTCGGCGGTGTCGGTCCGCGCCGAGCTGCGCGACGTCGCCGCCGGCTACGCCTGCCCCCGGGTCTTCGCCACCGGCACCACCCCGGAGTACGACGACGCCGACGCCAGGCACGTGGTGCGGCGCTACCTCTCCCGCTTCGTCGGGCAGCCGCTGGACGCGGCCGACACCGAGGGCGAGCACCCGCTGGTCTGCGCCGCCACCCCGGCCACCTGGGACCCGCGCGGCACCGGGACCCCGCTGCCCGCGCCGCTGGCGAACAACCAGGGCGCGCTCACCGGCGTCACCGCCTTCGACGGCACCGAGCTCACCTCGGCCTGGCTCGGCGCGGGCTACATCACCGTGCAGGCGCCGGTGACGCAGGCGACCGGCGCCACCAGGACCCGCACCTTCACCCTCACCGACGGCTCCGCGGACGGGTCCGGCGAGGCGTCCGCGCAGGGTTACTGCATCGGCGACGTCACCCCCTGAGCAGGCGCCGTTCCGACGGATTACCCTGGGCATCTGGCAACGGTCAGGAGGAGTATTCCGTGCAGATCACCAGCGTCGGACACGCCGGTTTCCACATCCGCACCACGGCCGGGACGATTCTCTGCGATCCCTGGGTGAACCCGGCCTACTTCGCCTCGTGGGTGCCGTTCCCGGACAACACCGGGCTGGACTGGGACGCGCTCGGCGACGTCGACTTCCTCTACGTCTCGCACCTGCACCGTGACCACTTCGACGCGAAGAACCTGCTCGAGCACGTGAACAAGAACGCGACCGTGCTGCTGCCCGACTACCCGGTCCCGGACCTGCGCCGGGAGCTGGAGAAGCTCGGCTTCCACACCTTCTTCGAGACCGAGGACTCGGTCAAGCACACCGTCACCGGGCCGGGCGGCGAGCTGGAGATCATGATCATCGCGCTGCGCGCACCCGCCGACGGCCCGATCGGCGACTCCGGCATCGTCGTCTCCGACGGCGAGACCACCTGCTTCAACATGAACGACGCCCGCCCGGTCGACATGGACGTCCTCGACCAGGCCTTCGGCCACATCGACATCCACCTGCTGCAGTACTCCGGCGCCATCTGGTACCCGATGGTCTACGACATCCCGTCCCGCACCAAGGCCAACTTCGCCAGGCAGAAGCGGCAGCGCGGCATGGACCGGGCCCGCTCCTACATCGAGCAGGTCGGCGCGACCTGGGTGGTGCCGTCGGCGGGGCCGCCGGTCTTCCTCGACCCGGAGCTGCGCTACCTCAACGACACCGAGGACCGCTTCTCCCCGGAGAACAGCAATATCTTCCCGGACCAGGAGACCTTCCTGGAGCAGATGCGGATCAACGGCAACGAGGGCGGAATCCTGATGATTCCTGGCTCGGTGGCCGAGGTGCACGGCAAGGAGCTGGAGCTCACGCACCCGGTCGACCCGGCCACCATCTACGGCGACAAGGCCGCCTACATCGAGGAGATGGCCACCAGGCTGGCCCCGGTCATCGCCGCGGAGAAGGCGACCTGGGCGCACGGCGACGGCCCGCTGCTGGAGCCGCTGCGCGCCAAGTTCGAGCCGATCATGGCGCAGAGCGACCTGATCTGCGACGGCATCGGGTACCCGGTCGGGCTGGTCATGGGCGACGAGACGGTGGTGCTCGACTTCCCGAAGCGGGTGGTCCGCGCGCCCATCGAGGGCGAGGGCAGGTACCGCTACGGCTTCCGCATCGCGCCCGAGCTGGTGCGCACCGTGCTCCGCGACGACGAGCCGGACTGGGTGAACACCATCTTCCTGTCGACCCGGTTCCAGACCTGGCGGATCGGCGGCTACAACGAGTTCCTCTACACCTTCTTCAAGTGCCTCACCGACGAGCGGATCGCCTACGCCGACGGCTGGTTCTCCGAGGCGCACGACGACTCGGCCTCGGTCGAGCTGGACGGCTGGGAGGTGCAGCGCCGCTGCCCGCACCTCAAGGCCGATCTCTCCCGCTTCGGCGTCATCGAGGGCAGCACGCTCACCTGCAACCTGCACGGCTGGCAGTGGGACCTGGAGAGCGGGCGCTGCAAGACCTCCAAGGGCCACGAGCTGCGGTCGAAGAAGCTGGAGCCGCACTGACGCCGGTCCGCGGGCCCGCCCCGCAGC
>NZ_JBHVAK010000072.1:0-29104 GCF_042667085.1 Nocardia sp. NPDC057353 | reverse complement strand
CGCCGCCGGTGGCCTGCTCTCGTGGTGTACGCGGAACTTTTTCGAGGACGTGTTATGGGACGTATGTTCGGCACCGACGGCATCCGCGGGCTCGCCAACGCCTCGCTGAGCCCTGAACTCGCACTCCGGGTGGCCGGGGCCGCCGCCGAGGTGCTCGGCAGGGGCAAGGCCCGCCCGCTCGCGGTGGTCGGCCGCGACCCGAGGGCCAGCGGCGAGATGCTGGAGGCGGCGGTCACCGCCGGGCTCACCGCCGCGGGGGTGGACGTGCTCTCGGTCGGCGTGCTGCCGACGCCCGCCGTCGCCTACCTGACCGGGCTCTACGACGCCTGCCTCGGCGTGATGATCTCGGCATCGCACAACCCCATGCCGGACAACGGCATCAAGATCTTCGCGGCGGGCGGGCACAAGCTCGACGACGCGATCGAGGACCGGATCGAGGCCCTGATCAGGGCGGACACCCCGCAGCGGCCGACCGGCGCCGGGCTCGGCCGGGTGCGCAACGCCTCCGCCGCCGCGGGCTCCGACGTGCCTGCGAAGTACTCGGCCGCGGGCACGCACGAGCGCTACGTCGAGCACCTGGTCGCCACCACCGGCGAGGACCTGGCCGGGCTCACCGTCGTTGTCGACTGCGCGAACGGCGCCGCCTCCGAGGTGGCCCCCGCGGTCTACCGGGCGGCGGGCGCGACCGTGATCGCGATCAATGCCGGGCCGGACGGACTGAACATCAACGACCGCTGCGGCTCCACCCACCTGGGCCCGGTGCAGGCCGCGGTCCTGGAGTACGGCGCCGACCTCGGCCTCGCGCTCGACGGCGACGCCGACCGCTGCCTCGCGGTGGACGCCACCGGCGCCGTCGTCGACGGGGACGCCATCCTCGCGGTGCTCGCCATCGGCATGCGGGAGCGCGGCGAGCTGGCCGACGACACCCTGGTGGCGACGGTCATGAGCAACCTCGGGCTGCACATCGCCATGCGCGAGGCCGGAATCACGCTGCGCACCACCGCCGTCGGCGACCGCTACGTGCTGGAGGAGCTGCGCCGCGGCGGGCTGAGCCTCGGTGGCGAGCAGTCCGGGCACGTGATCATGCCCGCGCACGGCACCACCGGCGACGGCGTGCTCACCGGGCTGCACCTGATGGCGCGGATGGCCGCGACCGGGCGGACCGTCGCCGAGCTGGCGAGCGTGCTGCGCACGGTCCCGCAGGTGCTGGTGAACGTGCCGGTGAGCGACAAGTCCCTGGTGGCGACGGCCCCCGCGGTGCGCGAGGCGGTCGCCGAGGCAGAGCGCGCGCTCGGCGACAGCGGCCGGGTACTGCTGCGGCCCAGCGGAACCGAGGAGCTGGTCCGGGTCATGGTCGAGGCCACCGACCCGGCCCGCGCGCGCCAGCTCGCCGACGACCTCGCCCGGCTGGTCGGCTCGGTCTAGCCGAGCTGCCAGGCGCGCAGGAAGCCGGTGAAGAGCACGAGGAAGCCGCCGACCTCCCCGACGATCAGCAGCACCGTGATGAGCTTCAGGGCGACCGGGATCTCGCCGCGGTACTGGTTGGTGGTGTCGCGGCGCCACCCGTGCCACACGTAGGTGGTGATGGCACCGACGAAGAAGGCGAGCACCACCAGGTCGGCGGCGAGGTTCACCGCCGTCGGCCACGCGCTCAGCTCGGTGAAGACCGCGAGCAGCAGCCCGGCGAAGGCGTAGAGCAGCGCGGCCCGGTGCGCGATGTCCACGTACGGGTGCGCGGCGCCCTCCGGGGAGCCGCGCATGCCGCGGTACTTCCAGACCCCGAGCAGCAGAGCCGCCAGGAAGATCAGCCCGGTGATCAGCAGCGTGACCAAGGTGTCGAGCCCCAGCGTCGCGGTCACCGTCACTCCTCCGTGAGCAGGCCGCGGGCCAGGTGCCAGCGGCGGGTGGCGCGCACCGAATCGAGCATCCGCCGGTCGTGCGTGACCAGCAGCAGCGTGCCGTCGAAGGAGTCGACCGCCTGCTCCAGCTGTTCGATGGCGGGCAGGTCGAGGTGGTTCGTCGGCTCGTCCAGGACCAGCAGGTTCACCCCGCGGGCCTGGAGCAGCGCCAGCGCCGCCCTGGTCCGTTCGCCGGGGGAGAGCGTGGCACACGGCCGCAGCACGTGCGGGCCGCGCAGCCCGAACTTGGCGAGCAGGGTCCGCACCTCGGCCTCAGGCAGGTCGGGGACCGCGGCGCCGAAGGTGGCGGCGAGGGTGTCGTCCGCGCGGAACAGCCCGCGGGCCTGGTCCACCTCGCCGACCAGCACCCCGGAGCCGGTGCTCGCGCTGCCCTCGTCCGGCTGGATCCGGCCGAGCAGCAACCCGAGCAGGGTGGACTTGCCCGCGCCGTTCTCACCGGTCAGCACGATCCGGTCGGCCCAGTTCACCTGGGTGCTGACCGGGCCGAGGGCGAAGCCGCCGCGGCGCACCACCGCGGCCGAGAGCGTGGCGACCACCGAGCCGCTGCGCGGGGCGGCGGCGATCTCCATCCGCAGCTCCCACTCCTTGCGCGGCTCCTCGACCACCTCCAGCCGCTCGATCCGGCGCTGGGTCTGGCGGGCCTTGGCGGCCTGCTTCTCGGTCGACTCCGCGCGCATCTTGCGCCCGGCCTTGTCCGAGTCGACCTTGCCCTTGCGCCTGGCGTTGCGCACCCCGTGCTCCAGCCAGTTGCGCTGCATCTGCGCCCGCGCCTCCAGCCCGGCCCTGGTGTCGGCGTACTCCTCGTAGGCCTCGCGCGCGTGCCTGCGCGCGACCGCCCGCTCGGCCAGGTAGGACTCGTAGCCGCCGTCGTAGTACGCCACCTGCTGCTGCGCCAGGTCCAGCTCCAGGATGCCGTTCACGGTGCGCGCCAGGAACTCCCGGTCGTGGCTGACCACCATCATCGGCACCCGGACGCCGAGTACGAAGCGCTCCAGCCGGGCCAGGCCGTCCAGGTCGAGGTCGTTGGTCGGCTCGTCCAGCAGCAGCACGTCGTAGCGGGAGAGCAGCACCGAGGCCAGCCCGGCGCGCGCGGCCTGGCCGCCGGAGAGCGCCGTCATCGGGGTGTCGATGCCCTGCGGGAGGCCGCTGTCCAGCCCGAGCTCGGCGGAGACCTCGGTGGCGCGCTGCTCCAGGTCGGCGCCGCCGAGCGCCAGCCAACGCTCCAGCGCGGGGGTGTAGTCGTCGGCGCCGCCCTCGGCGAGCCGCTCGGCGGCGGCGTCCATCTCGCGCTGCGCCGCGGCCACCCCGGTGCGCCGGGCCAGGAACTCCAGCACGGTCTCGCCGGGCACCCGCTCCGGCTCCTGCGCGAGGTGCCCCACGGTCGCGTCCGGCGGGCTCAGCGCGATGCCGGGGGCGGGCGCGCCCGCGAGCAGCCGGAGCAGCGTCGACTTGCCCGCGCCGTTCACCCCGACCAGGCCGATCACATCGCCGTCGGCGAGCGTCAGGTCGAGGTCTTCGAAGAGAGTGCGTTCGGCGTGCCCGGCGGCGAGACCGCGGGCGTGCAGGGTGGTGCTCACCCGCACGAGTCTGCCGTGTCCGGGTCCGACCCCGAGACCGGGCCGGGCGGAATGGGGGTCGATATGGGTACCGCGACCGATGCGCGGGCGAGCGCCGCTCGCGGAGAGTGGAGGTCGTCACGAGGAGGAGATCGCCAATGACCACCACACCCACCCGCCGCTTCACCCGCACCGCCGACAACCAGGTGATCGCCGGGGTCTGCGGCGGCATCGCCCGCTACTTCGGCTGGAGCCCGACCGTCGTTCGGGTGGCGTTCGTGCTGTCCTGCCTGCTGCCGGGGCCGCAGTTCCTGGTGTACGCGGCGCTGTGGCTGCTGATGCCGAAGTACTGACCCCGAGTCCGGGCTGCGCTGCCGATCGGCGGGTGACAGGATGGGAGCCACACCCGCCGACCGGCCCGCAGGAGGACCCGTGGTCAATTCGCCCGAGTTCCCCGGGATCGACCTGCCCGACGTCGATGCCGCCTCGCCGCTGCACGACCTCGGCGAAGTCGGGCTGGCGCACCCGGTCCAGGACATCGACGGCGACGGTGCGCTCGACTCGATCACCGAATCCGACGAGCACGGCATGCGGGTCTGGACCGACACCGACCGCGACGGCCTCGCCGACCACCTGACGGTGGTGGAGAAGGACGGCGACTACGCCGCCTGGGAATTCCACCACCACCCGGACGGCACCTCGGAGTGGGTGCGCACGGACCAGGGCCGGCTGGGCTGAGCCGCGATCCGGCGGAACCGCGGGCGCCCCGGCCGCGTCGAAGGAGGGTGAGGCGGGTTTCGGGCCGCCGCACACCGATCGGGCGAGCAGGAGGGGAGGGGTCGCAGCGATGAGCAGCGAGATCGTCGGGGTCAGCACCGGCGAACTGGGGCGTCTGGCTGGCGAACTGCGGGAGTCGGGGGGCGCCGTCGGCGGCGCCGCGCGCACCGTCGCCGACCATCCCGTCGGGCCGGGCGAGCTCGGCGCGCACTACGCGGCGGAGGGCGCCGCCATCCGCGCCGGGCTGGAGGTGCTGGGGCAGCGGCTCACCGGCTGGTCCGGCGCGACCGTCGCCGCCGCCGAGGCGATCCAGGTCTCGGTGGACCGGCAGGCCGCGACCGACCGCTCCGCGTTCGGCGGGTAGACCCGCCATGGCCTTCACCGTGCCCGCCGCCGCCACCGCCGCCCAGCTGCTCGAGCTCGGGTCGCGGAGCCTGCTGTACTTCGAGCACTTCGGCCCGCGCTACCAGCGCTGGGCGAAAACGGTGCCGGAGAACGGCGACTACGCCACCCTGCACCGCCGCTTCTACGAGCAGAACGGGCTGTCCGAGGAGCGGATCGGCGCCACCGCCGACGCGCTGCGCGCGGTCCTCGCCGACCTGCGCGCGCAGTACCAGGCCCAGGGCGACAGCACGCGCGGCATCGCCGGGGTCTGGCAGGGTGCGGCGGCGACCGCCGAGATCGCCCTGCTGAACCGGCAACTCGCGGTGGCCGAGGCGGATATCGCCGCGCTCGCCGGGATCTCGGCCGAATTCGACCGGCTGCCCGGCGCGCTGCGCGCGGCGCTGAAGGGCAAGGCCGAGATCGTGCTGCAGATCCTGGAGCACGGCACCGAGCTGAAGATCAACGGGAAAACGCCGGAGGACGTCGATCTCATCATCGACGGGGCCGACGGGTTCGGTTGGACGCACACGCTGAGCGCGGATTCGGCGGCGAGCCGGGCGCAGGCGCTCTTTCCGGACATGCGGCTCGGGATGGTGGACGAACTCCTGTACGGCAAGGGGGCTGTGCAGACGCTGTGGTCGCCCTATCAGGACGTGATCGCGGAGCGGTGCCTCGGCTGGTTGGACGAGGTGTTCGTGCCGGACTACGCGCGGAAGGTGCGCGCATTCAGCGAGATGTGCACGATCGTCGACGACGGGGTGCGGGATCTCTACGAGGCGGTGGTCGCGAAGTTCGGCCGGTTGTCCGGGGAGGAGTATCCGCGGCCCTGGGTGTCGTCGGGGGCGTCTCCGGTGGAGGGTGCGCCGGTGAGTACCGTCCCGGCCGGTACGACGCCGTCCTCGACCGTGCCCGTCGAGGCGGTGCCGTCGGCGACGACGCCCGCTGGGACGGTGCCTGCCGCGACCACACCGGCCGCGACGACGCCCGCTGCGACGGCGCCCGCTGCGGCGACGCCGAGCGCGGCTGTCCCCGTCGCGCCGGCGCCTTCCGCGACAGCTACGCCATCGCCTGCGACCACGCCCACGCCGAGTACGCCGCCCACGACGAGTACGCCGACCGAGCCGACAACGCCGACCATCGCGCCGTCGACCACCTTGCCCATCACCACGGCGCTCGACGGGCTCAGCGCCCTGAGTTCGGCCGCCCAGACCCTGACGCCCATCGCGCAGAGCGTGGCGGAATCCCTCGGCACCGGCCTCAGCGCGCTCACCGACTCGGTGACCGCGGGCATCGATGACGCCATGGAACGGGTGCAGCAGGCCCTGGAACCGGTCGACGCGGACGGCGACGGCCTTCCGGACGACCGGGTGCTCGCCGGCTTCCCGCTCGGCGAGCAGCAGGCCGAGGTGGCGCTCGGCGCCGACGGGCAGCTCGCGCTCACCCTCACCGGGGCCGACGGGGTGAGCGCCGAATACCGGCTGGAGACCGACGAGCACGGTCACCCGGTGCTGGTCCAGGTCGACCCGGAGACCGGTGAGAAGATCGAGCCGGAGGGCGAATCCTCGACCGAGCCCGACCCCGACGACGGATCACCGCCCGCTCCGGACGGGACCACGGCGCCGAGGGACGGCAGCCCCGGGGCGTCGGAGTCCGATGCGGCACCCGGTACCCCGGCGCCAGGGGATCCGGCCACCGCGGACCCTGCGCCGGAGAACCCCGGCCCGGCGGCCTCCGCGCCGGGAAACCCGGGCCCAGCGGAGTCGGCGCCGGGCAGCCCCGGCTCGGCCAACCCGGCGCCGGACAACTCCGCACCGGGGAATCCGGCACCGGTGGAACCGGCCCCCGCCCCGGCGCCGGACGATTCGGTCCCGCCGAACAACTCCGGGACCGGCATACCGCCCACTCCGCGCCGCGCGGAGGACGGCGAGCACCGTCCGCAGGAATTCCCGGACAGCACGGCGGTCGAACCACCGGAACCGAACGGGGACAGCGGCGCCCGTCTCTCGGAAGCAGGCCCACTGTGAACCGCCGCCCGACCGGCACCCACCGCTGGTCCGCCTCGCTGCGCGGCGTCGCGTCCCGCCGCCCGGCCCTGCGCTGCGCGGGCCCGCTCGACCGCGGCGTCGACACACCGGCCGACCCGCCCGCCGACGACCCGACCCGGGACGAACCCGGCGCACCGGCGAAGGAGGGCGAGTCCCCGTGAGCCCTGAACTGGACCACATCGCCGGCGAGTACCGCCGCCGCCGCATCGCCGTCCTCGACGAACTGACCGCGGCCAACGCCCGCACCGCCGCCGTCGCCGCCGACTTGGCCGCCCGCTCCGCCCGGGCCATCGAGGCCATCCAGCGCGCCCCCCGAACCGAACCCCGACCCCAGGACCCGTCGCCCACACCGAGCGACCCGGAATGGCCCCTATCGGAGCAGCCGGGCTCCGGGGCGGCGCCCACACCGGGCGATCCGGAGCGGCCGGTATCGGAGCACTCGGACTCGAGCTCTGAGCCCGTATGGGGCGACCCGGAACGGCCGGTGCCGGAGCACCTCCGCTCGAGCTCGGCACCCGTATCGGGCGACCCGGAGCGGCTGCCGCAGGAGCAACCCGGTTCGAGTCCAGCGCCCACCGGTCTCCGGTCGGAAGGCGTGAGCGCCGACGGCAGTCCGGACCGCCGAGATCCGGAGCCCCTCGACTCGGGGCAGTCACCGCCCAACGCCGGGTCGGGAGGAGCGGCTGCGGAACGGCCGGTCCCGAGCCCGGCGGCACCTGGCGCTACCCGGGAACCCGGTGGCAGGCACGCCGCCCCGGACCCGGACGAATCCACCCGCCCGCTGTGGCGCGCCCCGGACCGGGACGACCCGGAGCCCGCCACGGCACCACTACCGGCCCTGGCACCGGACCACCCGACCGACGAGCAGCGCCGCCTAGCGGAACTCCAGGAGCGCCGTGAGGCGATCGCCCGCTCCATCGCCGCCCGCCGCGCCAGGAGCGTCGCCCGGCCCAGCGACCAGGACGACGAGGACGGCGAGTACTACCGGCGCACCAGCTGGCTGATCTGACGCAGCCCGATCTTCCCCTTACCCGCCTCCGGCTCGACCGGCGCGTGCGGGTCGACGGCGACCGTGCGCGGAATCTCGGCCTCGGGGTCGGCGAAGGCGGCGTAGGTCTTGTCACCGAGCAGGGTGTGCAGCAGGTATCCGGTGAGCAGCGCGCGGGTCGCCCGCGCGTTCTTCGCCTCGAACTTGCCGACGCCGAACGCGGCGAGCGAGCGCCGCCCCTCGATGAGCCCGTTGTGCGAGGCCCCCTCCAGGGTGCGCAGCACCAGCGGCCCGCCCCACGCGGTGGCCAGCGGCAGCGCGTCCGAGCTCACCGACTTGGCGTCCACCTCGCCGCCGAGCACGAAGGCGGGGATGTCGAGGCCGGGCGCGAGGTCCTCGGCGGCGGGCGCGGTGGGGGCGGGGAAGAGCGCGGCGTACGCGGCCACCCTGCGCTGCGCGGCGGCGATGGCGGCGGCGCCCGCGCCCATGCCGTGCCCGACCAGCGCCAGCTTCTCCGGGTGCACGCTGATCGAGCCGTTGCCGAGCCGCACGCCGGTGCAGATGTCGAGCGTGGTCAGCAGGTCGGTGGCGAGCCCGAGGTGCGAGGGGATCGGGCCGCGCTCGGTGTCCGGCGCGGCGGCGACGATGCCCCAGGAGGCGAGGTGCTGCAGCAGCTCGCGGTAGTTCGCCACCTTGGTGAGCCAGGCGTGCCCGAAGGCGACGGCGGGCAGGTTGGTGCCGCTCTCGGGGGTGAAGACGACGCCGGGCAGCCCGGCCACCGCGAGGTTCCCGCGCAGCACCCGGTGCGGGCCGCGGCTGGTCAGGGTGGTCACGAGTGATTTCACAGACGCCGACACGACGTGAACGGTAGCCGATAAGTACTGTGGGGAGCCATGTGCGGAATCGTGGGGTACGTCGGGTACCGGGATGCGCTCGGCGTCGTCGTCGACGCGTTGCGCCGCATGGAATATCGCGGGTACGACTCGGCGGGCGTCGCGATCCTGGACGGCGCGGGCGCGCTGGCGGTGGAGCGCAAGGCGGGCAGGCTCGCCAATCTGGAGGCCGAGCTGGCCGAGGCCGGGGCGGCCGGGTTCGCGGGCACCACCGGCATGGGGCACACCCGCTGGGCGACGCACGGTGCCCCCACCGACCGCAACGCGCACCCGCACCGGGACGCCACCGGCACGGTCGCGGTGGTGCACAACGGCATCATCGAGAACTTCGCGCCGCTGCGCCGCGAGCTGGAGACCGCGGGCGTCGAGCTGCGCAGCGACACCGACACCGAGGTGGCGGTGCACCTGGTGGCCGCGGCCTACGCCGACGGCCCCACCGCGGGTGACTTCGTGGCCAGCGCGCTCGCCGTCGTGCGCCGCCTGGAGGGCGCCTTCACGCTGGTCTTCACGCACGCCGCGCACCCGGGCACGATCGTCGCGGCGCGCCGCTCGACCCCGCTGGTGGTCGGCGTCGGCAAGGGCGAGATGTTCATCGCCTCGGACGTCACCGCCTTCATCGAGCACACCAGGGAGGCCGTCGAGCTCGGCCAGGACCAGGCCGTCGTGATCACCGCCGACAGCTACCGGGTCACCGACTTCGACGGCGCCGACGCGGGCCACCGGACCCGTCCCTTCACCATCGACTGGGATCTGGCCGCCGCGGAGAAGGGCGGCCACGACTACTTCATGCTCAAGGAGATCGAGGAGCAGCCGGTCGCGGTGGCCGACACGCTCATGGGGCACTTCACCCAGGACGAGTCCGGCGGCCGGATCGTGCTGGACGAGCAGCGCCTCGCCGACCAGGAGCTGCGCGACTTCGACAAGGTCTTCGTCGTCGCCTGCGGCAGCGCGTACCACTCCGGGCTGCTGGCCAAGTACGCCATCGAGCACTGGACCCGGCTGCCGGTCGAGGTCGAGCTGGCCAGCGAGTTCCGCTACCGCGACCCGGTGCTCGACCGCTCCACCCTGGTCGTCGCCATCTCGCAGTCCGGCGAGACCGCGGACACGCTGGAGGCGGTGCGGCACGCCAAGGAGCAGAAGGCGCGGGTGCTCGCCATCTGCAACACCAACGGCGCGCAGATCCCGCGCGAGTCCGACGCGGTGCTCTACACCAGGGCGGGGCCGGAGATCGGCGTCGCCTCCACCAAGGCGTTCCTCGCCCAGGTGACGGCGAACTACCTGGTCGGGCTGGCGATCGCGCAGGCGCGCGGCACCAAGTACCCGGACGAGGTGGCCCGCGAGTTCGCCGAGCTGGAGGGGATGCCGAAGCTGGTCTCCCGGGTGCTGGAGACGGCGCCGCAGGTGCGGGCCATCGCCCGCGAGCTGGCGCAGGTGCCGACGGTGCTCTTCCTGGGCAGGCACGTCGGGTACCCGGTGGCGCTGGAGGGTGCGCTCAAGCTCAAGGAGCTCGCCTACATGCACGCGGAGGGCTTCGCCGCCGGTGAGCTCAAGCACGGCCCGATCGCGCTGATCGAGCAGGGGCTGCCGGTGATCGTGGTCATGCCCTCGCCCAAGGGCCGCGCGGTGCTGCACTCCAAGCTGCTCAGCAATATCCGGGAGATCCAGGCCCGCGGCGCGCGCACCATCGTGATCGCGGAGGAGGGCGACGACACCGTGCGGCCGTTCGCCGACGACCTCATCGAGATCCCGACCGCGCCGACGCTGTTCCAGCCGCTGCTCTCCACGGTGCCGCTGCAGATCTTCGCCGCCGAGGTGGCGCAGGCCCGCGGCTACGACGTGGACAAGCCGCGGAACCTGGCCAAATCGGTGACGGTCGAGTGAGCGGGGGCGGGCCGCCGCCCGCCCCTCACTCCTCGACGACGACGGTGCCGCGCATCTCCGGGTGCAGCGAGCACAGGTAGCGGTAGTTGCCGGGGGCGATGAAGGTGTAGCTCCAGGAGCCCGCGTTCTGGATCGGGCTGTTGATGCCCATGGCGCTGTCGCCGATGCCCTGCACCGAGTGCGCGGGGCCGTCGGCGAATTCCCAGGTCACAGTATCGCCGACCTGGACGCGCAGCTCGTCGGGGGAGAAGGTCATGTCCTCGACCCGCACGGTCACGGTGCTCGGCGCGGTGGCCTGCTGCTGCTGGGCGGTCGGCGCGCCGGGCGCGGCGGAGGTGCTGCTCGTTGGCGCCGCGGTGCTCGGCTCGTCGGTGCCGCAGCCCGCGGTGAGCGCGAGGGCGGCGAGGGCGGCGACGGCGGTTCGGGTGCGACGGGGAGGGAGCGGCATGATCGCCAAGCGTAGTCTGCACCGCGGGACGGGCCCCCGGCCCGCGCCGTCGAGGTGTTCGGCATCGCTTCAGCACAGGAGGGGTCATGGAGTTCGCCCGCCGGGGTTACTACACCGCTGACCAGGTGCGCGCCGCCGAGGCGGAGCTCTTCACCCGCGTTGCCGCCGGGGTGCCGATGCGCCGGGCTGCGCACGGGCTCGCCACCGTGGTGGCGCGGGAGCTCGTCGAGCGCACCGGTGGTGTGGCGGGGCGGCGGGTGACGCTGCTGGTGGGGTCAGGGGACAACGGCGGGGATGCCCTGTTCGCCGGTGCAGGCCTGCGCCGCCGCGGCGTCGCGGTCACCGCGCTGCTCCTGAACCCCGACCGGGTGCACGCCGCCGGGCTGGCCGCCCTGCGCCGTGCCGGAGGTCGGGTGCTCGACGTCGCCCCTGCTCGTGGTCGAGGGGACGGCGCCGCCGGGGCAGGCGGTGCTCCGCTTCCGCCGGCGATCACCGCGGCGCTCGATGCCGACCTGGTGGTCGACGGCATCGTGGGAATCTCAGGCCGCGGCGCGCTGCGCCCGATGGCGGCGGCGCTGGTAGACGCCGTCACCGCGCCGATCGTCGCCGCCGACCTGCCGAGCGGCGTCGACCCGGACACCGGCGCGGTGGACGGCCCGGCCGTGCGCGCCGCGGTGACCGTCGCCTTCGGCGCGCGGAAGCCGGTGCACGCGCTGGCCGCGCCGCACTGCGGCCGGATCGAGCTGGTCGACATCGGATTGCGGCTGCCCGCCCCGGAATTCGCCGCGCTGGAGCCCGCGGAGATCGGCGCCGAGTGGCCGGTGCCGGGAGCGGAGGACGACAAGTACAGCCAGGGGGTGACCGGGGTCTCGGCGGGCAGCGCCCGCTACCCGGGTGCCGCGGTGCTCTGCGTCGGCGCCGCCGTGGCCGCGACCTCCGGTCTCGTGCGGTACGCGGGGACCGGCGCGGACGCGGTGCTGGCCCGCTTCCCCGAGGTCATCGCCACCGACGACCCCGCGAGCGCGGGCCGGGTGCAGTCCTGGGTGATCGGCCCGGGCGCGGGCACCGACGCGGCCGCGGCCGAGCGGCTGCACACTGTGCTCGGCACCGACCTGCCGGTGGTCGCCGACGCCGACGCGCTCACCATCCTGGCCGCCGACCCCGCGCCGCTGCGCGGCCGCACCGCCCCGACCGTGCTCACCCCGCACGCGGGCGAGTTCGCCCGCCTCACCGGCCGCGCACTCGGCCCCGACCGGGTCGCCGCGGTCCGCGAGCTGGCCCGCGAGTGGAACGTCACGGTTCTGCTCAAGGGCCGCGCGACCGTGATCGCCGCCCCGGACGGCACCGTGCTCGTCAACGAGGCGGGCGGCTCCTGGGCCGCCACCGCAGGCGCGGGCGACATCCTGGCGGGCGTCATCGGCGCCCTCCTCGCCGCAGGCCGCACCCCCCTGTGGGCCGCGGCCGCCGCCGCCAGAGCCCACGCCCTCGCCGCCAACCTCGCCGCCCGAGCCGTTGCGCCCACCTCCGCCGCCGCGCCTTCTTCGGCAGCCGGGCCTCCTCGGGCCGCCGCGCCCACCTTCGCTGCCGCCTCCACTTCCGCCGCGGTCCGCACCATCGCGTCCGCCGCGCCCCCTTCCGAACCCTCCACCCCCGCGGGCGCGCCGATCTCAGCAACCCCCCTTCTCGAACACCTCCGCCCCGCCATCGCCACCCTGCGCGCCACAGCGGGAGCGGGCGGGTGGTGACCGGGGGCACGCCGGGACCGCCGCGCCCGCCTGCGACCCCGGACACAGTGGCAGGATCGGGCACCGTGCATGCGCAAGCGGAGACCGTCGTCGACCTGGGCGCCATCGCGCACAATGTGCGGATCCTGCGGGAACACGCGGGTACGGCGGCGCTGATGGTCGTGGTCAAGGCGGACGGCTACAACCACGGCGCGGTCGAGGTCGGCCGCGCCGCGCTGGCGGCGGGCGCCCGCGAGCTCGGCGTGACCACGGTGACCGAGGCCGTCGCGCTGCGCGAAGCGGGCATCACCGCCCCGGTGCTGTGCTGGCTCAACGACGCCGATGCCGACTTCGCCGCCGCCGTCCGCGCCGATGTGGAGATCGGCGTCTCCTCGCTCGCGCAGCTGGACGCGGTGGCCGCCGCCGCCCGCGCCACCGGCTGCGCCGCCGTGGTGAGCCTCAAGGTGGACACCGGGCTGAACCGCAACGGCGTCGCCGCCGCCGAGTACCCCGCGGTGCTGACCGCGCTGCGCACCCTGGTCGACGAGCGGGCGGTGCGGCTGCGCGCGATCTTCTCGCACCTCGCGCACGCCGACGAGCCCGGCCACCCCTTCCTGGACGTGCAGCGCACCCGGTTCGTCGAGGCGGTCGCGCTGGCGAAGGAGTACGGCCTCGCGCCCGAGGTGCTGCACCTCGCCAACTCCGCGGCCACCCTGACCAGGCCCGACCTCGCCTTTGACATGGTGCGGCCCGGGATCGCGGTCTACGGGCTGAACCCGGTGCCGGAGGCGGGCGACTTCGGGCTGCGCCCGGCGATGACCTTCCGGGCGCGGGTCGGGCTGGTGAAGGAGGTCGCGGCGGGTGAGGGTGTCTCCTACGGCCACGAATGGATCGCGCCGCGGGACACCACGGTTGCGCTGATCCCGGCCGGGTACGCCGATGGTGTGTTCCGAACGCTCGGCGGCCGCTTCGATGTCGTCGTCGGGGGGGCGAGGCGGCCCAGCGTGGGGCGGGTGTGCATGGATCAGCTGATGGTCGATCTCGGCGCGAACGCCGCCGGGGTCCGCCCCGGCGACGAGGCCGTGCTCTTCGGCGCGGGCCCCGGTGTTCCCGGCGCGCAGGAGTGGGCCGACCTGCTCGGAACCATCCACTACGAGGTGGTGTGCGCCCCGCGCGGCCGGGTGCGGCGGACTTTCACACAGGAGGACGGATGAGCGACCATCGCGCAGCCGCTGATCCGTCCGACACAGGAGGACGGATGAAGCGGATCGTGCAGGGCGGCGCGGCGACCGCGGTCGCCGTGAGCGCACTCGCCGTCGCGCACGTGCTGCGGCGCATGGGTTCCCGGGTGCTGTGGCCCGCGCGCGCCGACGAGTACCGGGACGAGGACTTCGGCCTGCTGCACCGGGACCGCTCCGCCGTGGTGCACGCCACCGACGGCGTCCCGCTCGCGATCCGCGAGCACGGCCCGGCCGACGCCGCGGTCACCGTCGTCTTCGTGCACGGCTTCTGCAACGACATGACCTCCTACCACTTCCAGCGCCGCGACCTGCCCGCGCTCTGGGGCGACCGGGCCCGGCTGGTCTTCTACGACCAGCGCGGCCACGGCGAGTCCGGCGTCCCGACGGCGGCGAACTGCACGGTGGCCCAGCTCGGCGCCGACCTGGCCGCCGTACTCGAGGCGCGGGCCCCGCGCGGCCCCGTCGTCGTCATCGGGCACTCGCTCGGCGGCATGGCGGTGCTCGCCGCCGCGGCCGCGCACCGGCAGCTGTTCCGGCAGCGGGTCGCGGGGATCGCGCTGATCTGCACCACCGCCGCGGGGATGACCGCGGGCGGCATCGGCCAGCTGCTGCCCAACCCCGCGCTGGACGGCTTCCGGCTCGCGGTGCGGCTGGCGCCCGCGCTGGTGCAGGCGGGCCGCACCACCGCACGGCACGTGATCACCCCGCTGCTGCACGTGAGCTCGTTCCACGGCCAGGTGAGCCCGACGCTCTCCCGCTTCACCACCATGATGATCGACCGCACCCCGGTCTCGACCATCGTGAAGTTCCTGCAGGCCATCGAGGTGCACGACGAGTCGGCGGCGCTGCCCGCGCTGGCCGGGGTGCCAGCGGTGGTGATCGGCGGCGGGCACGACCGGGTGATCCCGTTCAAGAACTCCGAGCTGCTGGCCGGAGAGATCCCGGAGGCCGAGCTGGTCCGGCTGGACGGCGGCGCGCACATGCCGCACCTGCAGTTCCCGGACGCCGTCAACGCGGCGCTGGACCGGCTCTTCGCCAGGGCCGTGCCCGCGGCCGGCGAGCGGACGGCCTCCGGTGGCTGATCCGGGCACCAGGCTGCTGCCGACGGTCGAGGACACCGAGGCGCTCGGCCGGGAGCTGGCCGCCGGGCTGCGCGCGGGCGACCTGGTGGTGCTGGACGGCCCGCTCGGCGCGGGCAAGACCGCGCTCACCCGCGGCATCGCGGCCGGGCTCGACGTGCTCGGCCGGGTGAGCTCGCCCACCTTCGTGATCGCCAGGGCGCACCGCCCCGGCGGCCGCGGGGTCGGGCTGGTGCACGTCGACGCCTACCGGCTCGCCGGTGACCTGGACGAACTCGACGCCCTCGACCTCGACGCCGACCTGGACCGCGCGGTCGTCGTGGTCGAGTGGGGGCGCGGCGTCGTCGAGCACCTGACCGACCGGCACCTGCTGGTCCGGCTGGTCCGGGAGCCGGAATCCGATGTGCGAACGGCCAGTTGGGAGTGGGTGCGGGAGCGGTGAACCCGCGCCCCTTCGGCGGCGGTACCACCCGGTATCGTTGACCGAATCATGCTTGTACTCGCCGTCGACACCGCGACCCCCGCCGTCACCGCGGGGCTGGTGCACCTCGAGCAGACCGGAGCCGGGCCGATCCCGGAGCGGGTGCGCACCGTCACCGCGCGGGTGCACGTCGACGCTCGCGCGCACGCCGAGGTGCTGACCCCGCAGATCCTGGAGTGTCTCGCCGAGTCGGGCTGTGCCCGTTCCGACATCGACGCCGTCGTGGCCGGGGTCGGGCCGGGCCCGTTCACCGGGCTGCGGGTGGGGATGGCGACCGCGGCCGCCTTCGGCGACGCGCTCGGCATCCCGGTGTACGGCGTGTGCAGCCTGGACGCCATCGCCGCCGACGCGCGGCGGGAGCCGGGCGCCCGCGCCGAAAAGCCGGGCGCGGGCTCCGATCCGGACGCGGCGGGGCTGCTGGTGGTGACCGACGCCAGGCGCCGCGAGGTGTACTGGGCCCGCTACCGCGACGGCCTGCGGGTGGCGGGGCCCGCGGTGGACAAACCCGCCGACGTCGACCCGGAGGCCGCCGCGGCGATCGCGGGCTCCGCCTCGCACGTCGACCTCTTCGACCTGCCGGTGCTCCCGGTGGAGAGTCCGTCGCCGCACGGGCTGGTCACCGTCGCCGCGCCCGCGCTGCTCGCCGGGGCCGTCCCCGAGCCGCTCGTCCCGCTCTACCTGCGCAGGCCGGACGCGGTCGAGCGCAGCTACCGCACCCTCGACCGGACGGGAGCGTGATCGTGACGATCCAGATCGAGCCGATGCGGCCGCGCGACATCGAGCGCTGCGTCGAACTCGAGCAGCTGCTCTTCCCGGAGGACGACCCGTGGCACGCGGTCTCCTTCCACTCCGAGCTGGCCGGGTCGCACAACCGCTACATCGCGGCGCGGGACGCCGACGGCAGGCTGGTCGGGTACGCCGGGATCGCGCTGCTCGGCGACGCCGCCTACCCGGAGGCCGAGGTGCACACCATCGGCGTCGACCCCGAGGTGCACCGGGCGGGCATCGGCACGCTGCTGCTGGAGTGGCTGCTCGCCGAGGCGGCCAAGCGCGGCGGCCCGGTGTTCCTCGAGGTGCGCACCGACAACGCCCCCGCCATCGCGCTCTACGCCAAGCACGGCTTCCACATCATCGGGCTGCGCAAGAACTACTACCAGCCCAGCGGCGCCGACGCCTACACCATGCGCCGCCCCGAGCTCGGCGACTTCCCCGGGCTCGCGCCGGATGGCGGCGCGGACGCGGCGGTCCGCAGCGACGAGGTGCTGTCGTGATCGTGCTCGGTATCGAGAGCTCCTGCGACGAGACCGGCGTCGGCGTGGTGCGCAGGCACCCCGACGGCCGCTGCGAGCTGCTCGCCGACGAGGTGGCCTCCAGCGTCGACCAGCACGCCCGGTTCGGCGGCGTGGTGCCGGAGATCGCCTCGCGGGCGCACCTGGAGGCGATCGTGCCTGCCATGCGCCGGGCGCTGGCCACCGCGGGCGTGGCCAGGCCGGACGCGCTCGCCGTCACCATCGGGCCGGGGCTGGCGGGCGCGCTGCTGGTCGGGGTGGCCGCGGCCAAGGCGTACGCGGCGGCCTGGGACATCCCGTTCTACGCGCTGAACCACCTGGGCGGGCACGTCGCGGTGGACACCCTGGAGCACGGCCCGATGCCGCCCTGCGTCGCGCTGCTGGTCTCCGGCGGCCACACGCACCTGCTGCGCGTCACCGACCTGGCCGAGCCGATCACCGAGCTGGGCAGCACCGTGGACGACGCGGCGGGCGAGGCCTTCGACAAGGTCGCGCGGCTGCTCGGCCTCGGCTTCCCCGGCGGCCCCGCGCTGGACGCCGCCGCGGCGAGCGGCGACCCGCGCGCGATCGCCTTCCCGCGCGGCATGACCGGTCCGCGCGACGCCCGCTACGACTTCTCCTTCTCCGGCCTCAAGACGGCGGTGGCGCGGCACGTCGAGGCGGCCCAGCGCGCCGGGGTCGCCCCCGACGCGCTGCCGATCCCGGATATCGCGGCCTCCTTCCAGGAGGCGGTGGCCGATGTGCTGACCGGCAAGGCGGTCCGCGCCGCGCGGGACGCCGGGGTGGACACCCTGGTCCTCGGCGGCGGCGCGACGGCCAACTCCCGGATCCGCTCGATGGCCGAGGAGCGCTGCGCCGCGGCCGGGCTCACGCTGCGGGTGCCGAAGCCGCGGCTCTGCACCGACAACGGGGTGATGATCGCCGCGCTCGGCGCGCACGTGATCGCGGGCGGCGCGCAGCCCTCCCCGCTCACGGTGGAGACCGACCCTGGGCTGCCGGTCTCGGTCAGCCGGGTGGGCTGAGTCAGCGCGGGACGGCGAGCGTCGGTAGCGGCGTCGAGCTCTCCGCCGTCGTGGTCTCCCCGCTCGCGGAGCCGGAGTCGACGGGCGGTGCCAGCGGCATGGTGCTCTCGGCCGGGGTCTGCGCGTTCGGCGCGGCCGGGGTGGGGTCGGCCACCCGGCCCGGCACGCTGGTCGGGATCTCCAGCCCGGGGCCGAGCGAGTTCGGGAACGGGATCGGCGGCATGTT
Organism: Nocardia sp. NPDC057353; assembly: GCF_042667085.1. Lineage (NCBI taxonomy): Bacteria > Bacillati > Actinomycetota > Actinomycetes > Mycobacteriales > Nocardiaceae > Nocardia > Nocardia sp. NPDC057353. Next base: position 11,151 of record NZ_JBHVAK010000072.1, on the reverse strand, counting down.
CGGGTCGGGGCGCAGCGTCGGCGAGGTGGGGCCCGCGGGGCGGCTGGTGGTCACGACGACCGGCGGGGGAGCGGCCGAGCTCGGCGCGGGCGGTTCGGCGGTGGTGCCGGGCGCGAGCACCGGCGTCGGCGTGACCGGCGGCGTTGTCGGGGGCACCCCGCCGCTGCTGGTCGTGCCCGCGGGCGAGATCTCCTCGTCCGCGATCGGCGCGAGTTCGCGCACCCCGTAACCGATCACGAGCCCGACCACGACCAGCGCGCCGACCAGCACGCCCGCCACCTTGGTCACGGTGCGGCCCGAGGTGTCGGCGCGCACCGCGGCGGCCGGGGCCTCGGCCACCAGCTGCGCCTGGTCGGCGACGAGCGCGGCGCCCTTCGCGATCACGGCGTCCGGGTCGCGCACGGTGAGCACCGGGATGCCGAGCCGGTCGTGCAGCGCGGAGAGCACCGCGGGGATATTGGCCCCGCCGCCGATCACGGTGACCGCCTCCGGCAGCCTGCCCGCGCGCTCGGCCGCGATGGCGGTGAACTCCGCGATGTCGCCGAGCAGCCGGGCGATCAGGTACTCGAAGTCCTCGCGGGTCAGCTTGAGCGGGCGGCCCGCCACGTGGTCGACGGTGACGGCGGGCGTCACCGAGAGGTGCTCCTTGGCGGCCCGCGCCCGGTTCACCAGGGTGGTCCGGTTCGGGCGGGTGCCGCGCCGGGCGAAGTGCTGGTCCACCAGGTGCCGGTAGATGAGCTCGTCGATGGCGTTGCCGCTGAGCAGCGAGGTGCGTTCGGCGACGAGCACGGTGCCGTCGGCGCGGTCCGCGACGGTGACGGTGAGCCCGGTGGCGCCGAGGTCGACGACGGCGACCGTGGCGTACCGGTCGAGCAGCCCGGTGTGCCGCAGGTAGGTGAGCGCGGCGGTGAACTCGGGCACCATGCGCAGATCCCGCTGCCTGCCGGTGGCGGCGCGGATGATCTGCTCCTGCTCCTTGCCGCGGTACGCGACCGCGACGCTGGTCGGCGCCTCGGCCTGGACCGGCTCGTGCAGCTCGGTGAAGCGGGGGCCGACCGGGTGCACCGGCTCGCGCGGGTGCGTGGCGGGCAGCTGGGTGGTCATCAGCTCGATCGACGAGGTGACCAGGTCGCCGAGGTCGGAGTGCGCGGCGTCGGTGGAGACGACCCGGTAGTCGAAGGTCTGGGCGCCGTTCGGCGCGGTGGCGACGGTGGCCGAGCAGACGACGTCGTTCCCTGCCGAGATCCCCAGAGATGTTCGCATGGTCACCTCCCCTCGCGCGCGGACTGTCCGTGTGGTGGCGTTAGGTGTTCGGTTCGGAGGTCCCGCTGTCACTGTGACGCGGAGTCACGGTGAAGCCTGGTTCCGGCGAGCCTCGATGCTCGATCGGTGGTGCGGAACGGCCGACACGGAACGCTCGACCATAGTGTCACGATCCGTTATCCGAACGTTACAGATTTACCGGTGGCTTGGAAAGTCCCGCAGGTCCGGTGACTGAACGGGGCGTGTTCCGGCCGGTGAGCAGCGGTAGCAGAGTCAAACCTTGAGCGCTGGCACTCGCATGTATAGAGTGCTAGTCGGCACTGTGTGAGGGCTCCGGCACCCGCGACGACGGGGCTGATACGCAGGGTCAGCAGAATACGACCCCAACGGGTGGGACAACTCTGTTCCGCCCGACCGTAATCCCCGAAAGTGGAGGGCTCAACGTGGCGAGCGTGAACATCAAGCCGCTCGAGGACAAGATCCTCGTCCAGGCCAACGAGGCCGAGACGACGACTGCCTCCGGCCTGGTCATCCCCGACACGGCCAAGGAGAAGCCGCAGGAGGGCACCGTCGTGGCCGTCGGCCCCGGTCGCTGGGACGACGAGGGCGAGAAGCGCATCCCGCTGGACGTCCAGGAGGGTGACACCGTCATCTACAGCAAGTACGGCGGCACCGAGATCAAGTACCAGGGCGGGGAGTACCTCATCCTGTCGGCGCGTGACGTGCTGGCCGTCGTCACCAAGTAGCCGTTCGGGCACCCGCGTTCCGCCCCGGAGTCGTCCGACCCGGGGCGGAGTGCGTTCCGGCCTGCACCGAAACCACAGGAGCGAAACCCCATGGCAAAGCAGATCGAGTTCGACGAGAAGGCTCGCCGGGCTCTGGAACGCGGTGTCGACAAGCTCGCCGACGCCGTGAAGGTCACCCTCGGCCCGCGCGGCAGGCACGTCGTGCTCGCCAAGGCCTTCGGCGGCCCGACCGTCACCAACGACGGCGTCACGATCGCGCGCGACATCGAGCTCGAGGACCCGTTCGAGAACCTGGGCGCGCAGCTGGTGAAGAGCGTCGCGACCAAGACCAACGACGTCGCGGGCGACGGCACCACCACCGCGACCGTGCTGGCCCAGGCGCTGGTCAGGGGCGGGCTGAAGAACATCGCCGCGGGCGCCAACCCGATCGCCGTCGGCGCGGGCATCGCCAAGGCGGCCGACGCCGTCTCCGAGGCGCTGCTGAAGCTGGCCACCCCGGTCTCCGGCGAGCAGGCCATCGCCCAGGTCGCCACCGTCTCCTCGCGCGACCCGGAGATCGGCGAGATGGTCGGCAAGGCGCTGACCACCGTCGGCAAGGACGGCGTCGTCACCGTCGAGGAGGCCTCGACGCTGCTGACCGAGCTGGTCGTCACCGAGGGCGTGCAGTTCGACAAGGGCTACCTCTCGCCCTACTTCGTCACCGACACCGACGCGCAGCAGGCCGTCCTCGAGGACGCCTACATCCTGCTGCACCGGGAGAAGATCAGCTCGCTGCCCGACCTGCTCCCGCTGCTGGAGAAGATCGCGGAGAGCGGCAAGGCCGTGCTGATCATCGCCGAGGACGTCGAGGGCGAGGCGCTCTCCACCCTGGTCGTGAACAGCATCCGCAAGACGATCAAGGCCGTCGCGGTCAAGGCGCCGTTCTTCGGTGACCGGCGCAAGGCGTTCCTGGACGACCTCGCCGTCGTCACCGCGGGCACCGTGGTGAACCCGGACATCGGCATCGGGCTGCGCGAGGCCGGGCTGGACGTGCTCGGCGTCGCCCGCCGCGTCGTGGTCACCAAGGACGACACCACCATCATCGACGGCGCTGGCACCGCCGACGACCTGGCGGCCCGCAGCGCGCAGCTGCGCCGCGAGATCGAGGCGACCGACTCCGACTGGGACCGGGAGAAGCTCGAGGAGCGGCTGGCCAAGCTGGCGGGCGGCGTCGCGGTGATCCGGGTCGGCGCGGCCACCGAGACCGCGCTCAAGGAGCGCAAGTACCGGGTGGACGACGCGGTCGCGGCGGCCAAGGCGGCCGTGGCCGAGGGCATCGTGCCCGGCGGCGGCACCGCGCTGGTGCAGGCCGGGGCCGGGCTGGAGGCGCTGCGCGATTCGCTCTCCGGCGATCAGGCGGTCGGCGTCGAGGTGGTGCGGCAGGCGCTGCGCGCGCCGCTGTACTGGATCGCCACCAATGCCGGGCTGGACGGCGCCGTCGTGGTCAGCAAGATCGTCGAGGGGGAGCAGGGCTTCAACGCCGCCACGCTCACCTACGGCGACCTGCTCGCCGAGGGCGTGGTCGACCCGGTCCGGGTCACCCGCTCCGCGGTGGTCAACGCCGCCTCGGTGGCGCGCATGGTGCTCACCACCGAGAGCGCCGTGGTGGACAAGCCCGCCGAGGAAGAGGATCACTCGCACCACGGGCACGCGCACTGAGTTCGCCATTCCGCGAGCGGCGCCCCCGGACCCTGTCGGGTTCGGGGGCGTTCGTGGCTAGGAGGCGGTGTCGCGCTCGGGGGCGATGGCGTCCAGGAGGCGGGCGCGGAGCGCGGGAGGTGGGGGCGCGGCGGTGACCTCGGAAAGCGCGGAGAGCGCGGCTCTGGAGCTTCTCACCTCGGTGAGGAACTCCTCGCGGGCCGCGGTGCCGAGCATCGCGACCACCGCTTCGTGGTCTTCGTCGTCGATCGAGCCGAGCGCGACGGTGTGCGCGAGGTCGAGACCCGGCTCGTCCATCTCACGGCACCCCCAAACTTCTCTTCAGGCGAGTGAGCCCGTCCCGTATGCGGGACTTGACCGTAGGCAAGCCTACGCCGAGATGCCGGGCAACCTCCGCGTAGGTGCGGCCGCCGTAGTAGGCGAGCGAGATCGCCTCGCGCTGCGTCTCGGTCAGCGTCGCCAGCCCGGCCACCACGGCCTGCTGCTCCAGCCTGCGTTCCACCTCCTCGGTCACCTCGTCGAAGTCGTACCCGAGTACCCGGCTGCCGTAGGTGTTCTCGCGCTGGCTGTGCGCCTGCTCCGCGCGCACCCGGTCGACCGCGCGGCGGTGGGCCAGGGTCATCAGCCAGGTGAGCGCCGAGCCCTTCGCCGGGTCGAACCCCGAGGCGGTGCGCCAGATCTGGAGATAGACCTCCTGGGTCGTCTCCTCGGCGTAGCCCGCGTCCTGCAGCACCCGGAGCACCAACCCGAACACCCGCGCGCTGGTGCGGTCGTAGAGCTCGGCGAACGCCTCCTGGTCGGCGCGGCCGCAGCCGCGTAGCAGCTGCGCGAGCTCGAGATTCTCCGCCGCGCGCGCCGTCGTAGCAGTGCCCGTGCCCGGTGGGCAGGCTGCTCTCCGGAACGCATCGCCCCCTGCGGCCGACGGCCGCGTCGTCACAACGCTCCATTCTGAGTCATCGCGGACTACGGTAGCGCGCGACCGTCGGCACCGTGGCAGGACACGGCAAACCATCGGCCAACCGGCCGCGGTGCGGAAAACTTCCGCTCCGGCGCGGCGGCTACCAGCTCATGCTCCCGGTGCCGAGGAAAACTTCCGATCAAGCGCGCCGGAAAGACTGGGCACCGAGCGACCGTTTGGCTTACAGGCATTCGGTGCCGGTGCCCCCGGCGGATGGGATCGGCTCAGACCGTCATCCGGCGCCGGTTGCGCCGGGCGTGCAGCTCCCGCTCGGTCTCGGACATCCCGCCCCAGATGCCGTACGGCTCGCTCACCTTGAGCGCGTGCGAGCGGCACTGCATGAGCACCGGGCAGGTCCGGCAGATCTCCTTGGCGCGCATCTCCCGCGCGGTGCGGGCGCGGCCGCGCTCCCCGTCGGGGTGGAAGAACACCGCCGAATCCACACCGCGGCAGGAGCCGCGCATCTGCCAATCCCAGACATCGGCGTTCGGTCCGGGAAGGTGGGTTGGCATGGGCATGGTGAACTCCTCGTGGTGCGAGCTCGTCGGCGTTGTCGAGCCGGTTCTACAGGCGAACAGGTGTGAACCGCGGTGTCGGCGGAGCTCGCTGACTCGGGGTCGCTGCAATTTCGCGCGGCGCCGACCGTGGCGATGAGTTACGTTAGGACCCGGGTCGAATTTCCGTCAATAGTTCGGCGCAGGGGTTCCGCGAATCGTTCGAGAACAAATTTAACCTTTGCGCTGTTTACACGGCGGCCCGTACCGGCGATACTGATCGGTTGACCAAACCGAGGTTCTCGACCGCTGTCCGGTACATCTTTGGAAACCTGCTGGTAGGCACGTTTTTGCCGCGGTTTCGGCGGCGACGGGCGCCGCCGCGGAGCCCCGGCCGGCGCCGCGCGCCCGCGCTCGGTGGCTCGTCGAGGGCGCTGGAGATGGCGAATACGGGGCGCGCGGGTTAATAGCGGGAAACGTGCGTGAATTCGAAAGTGCGCATGATCGGCATTGACCGGCGGAGATTTACCTGATGGAAACATCGTTCACTGTGGAAAATGCTGAGAGATTGCCGCGCAGGTGAGACCGGTTCGCCGGGCCCGCTCGGATACAGTGCGCCCGGTGGTACGCCATCCCCTCCCGGTGCTCGCCGCCGCCGCGTTCGGCGCCGCGCCCGGCGCCGCCGGACTCCCGCCCGCCCGCACCCCGCTCGACCGCTGGCACCGCGCCGTCGCGCTCGGCGGCGCCGGGCGCTACGCCGCCGCCCGCGCCGAACTCGCGGTGCTCACCCGTCCCGGCACCGCCCCCGTGCTGCGCTCGCTCGCGCTGAGCACGACGGCCTCGCTCGTCCGTCAGTCCGGCAGGCACACCGCCGCCGCCGACCCCGACGGCCGCGCCGCCGCCCTCGTCGCCGGGTTCGTCGCCCATCGCGAACCGGCACCGGGGCGTCCCGCGGAGCCGGAGGCGAGCCCCGGGGCCCCGGCGCCCGCCGACTCGCTGCCGGGCCCCGTGGTCTCCGCAGGCACGGCGCCCGCCGATCCCGCACCGGGGGGCCGGGAAACCGCGGGCCCGGCATCCGCCGACCCCTGGTTCGGCGCCCCGGACGCCGTCGACGCCTGGTGCGACGCGCTCACCGGCCTCGCCGCCGACGCGCTCGGCAGCGCCCGCCCCGCGCTCGCCTTCCGCCTGCTCGCCCGCGTGCGCGAGCCCGCGCGCACCCGCCCGCGCGCGGCCGTCCGGCTGCACTGGGTGACCGCGGAGACCGCGCTCTCGGTCGGCGACGCCTGCACCGCGCTGGAGCACGCCGCGGCAGCCGTGGAACTGGGGGCGCAAGCCCCCTCGACCCGGCACCGGGTCAAGTCCGCCCTGCTGCTCGCCGCCGCCACCGCCGCCGCGGGCGACGCCGCGGGCGCGGCGGCGCTCGCCGAGCCGGTCGCGCGCGACTGCGCGGCGCACGACCTGCTCCCGCTGCGCTGGGCCACCGCCATGCTCAGGGCCGGGCTCGGCGCGGCCGGGGCGGGTGCGGAGGCGGCCGAGTGCGCCGCCCTGCTCCGGACAAGGGGGGGAGACTTCTCCGCCCCCTCCGGCTCCTGAACCGGATTCGATCTTCGCTCCGACCACGGTGGGAGCGGCCGCGCAGCGAAAACCGCTCCCGGGGGCGGGATCCGCCGACCGCACCGGGTGCGCGTGTGGCATCCGCTGTATCGCTATTGTTAGACCCGTTCCGCCCGATCGGGCGGAAGCACCGGTCGTCACCCCCGGTGCCACTTGTAACGCCAGGAATCTCTCTGACGATGACGCACTCGGGCGAAGAGTTGGACCTCGCCGTCGCTGCCGCTGCGCAGGGCGACAGATCCGCTTTAGCTCAGGTACTCGAACTGGTCCGACCGCTGGTGGTGCGCTACTGCCGGGCGCGGATCGGAGCTGCGGAGCGCGGCCAGCTCTCCGCCGACGACGTCGCGCAGGAGGTCTGTCTGGCCGTGATGACGGCGCTGCCCCGGTATCAGGATCAGGGCAGGCCCTTCATGGCCTTCGTGTACGGGATCGCTTCGCACAAGGTCGCCGACGCCCATCGGAACGCCGCCCGTAACAAGGCGGAGGCGATGGCCGAAGTACCAGATGTCATATCCACCGACCAGGGGCCGGAGCAACGAGCTCTCGATTCCGAGACGAGCCGCCAGATGAACCGTCTGCTCGCGACTCTCCCGGAGAAGCATCGGGAGATCCTGATCCTCCGTCTGGTCATGGGTCTGTCAGCGGAAGAAACCGCGGTCGCCGTGGGCAGTACGGCGGGCGCGATACGGGTTGCCCAGCACAGGGCACTCGCGAAACTGAAGTCACAAGTGGCGAGGGCAGGTGAAATGTATGGCTAGGGATGGCGAGCGCGGCGATCGCAAAGCGTGGCTCGGCGCGCGGAACAGCGGTCCCTACGCCGGGGGGACCGGCGACTCCGGTCCCGTCGATATCGCCGCGGTACGCCGCGACGACGCGCTCATCGACGCCATCGCCAGCGATGGACCGGTGCAGACCGACACCCCGGAGGAGTTCCAGCTCGCGGCGCTGCTCGCGGACTGGCGCGCGGAGGTCGTCGCGCCTCCGCTCCCGGCGGCGCCCGATCTCGACGAGATCGTGGCCGCGGTCAATCAGGAGATCGGTGCCAGGAAGGTCAGGGTCGGGCCGCGAAGCGGCGGCAGGCTCCGGCTGGTGCGCCCGCTCATGGGTGCCGCGGCCGCGCTGGCGCTGGTCTTCGGCGGGATGACGGCGTTCTCGTACAGCGCCGAGCCCGGCGACCCGCTCTGGCGGGTCAAGGAGGTCGTGTTCAGCGAGCAGGCGCAGACCACCGTGGTGGCGCGCGCCGACGACGAGCTGGCCCAGGTGCAGGCGGCGCTGGCCCAGGGCGACAACGACGAGGCGCGGGTGCTGCTCGATCGGGTGCGCACGACCGCGCAGCAGATCGACGACCCGGCCAAGCAGGACGATCTGATCGAGCGCTGGAACGCATTGGTGGCGGAACTGGGGAAGGTCGCGCCCGAAATCGCCAGCCAGATCACCTCGACCCAGTCGAGGCCCGCCGAGCCGACGCCGACGGGGCCCGCCCCGACCACGGCGCCGAACAACCCGGGCAGTACGCCGGATCCCTCGGTGCTCAACACCGAGCTGCCCGGCACCCAGGAGCCGGGTACCCAGGAACCGGGCACGGTGCCGCCGACCGAGCCGACGGCTCCGACGCAGCAGCAGCCGCCGCCCGTGACCCAGGAGCCCGGCGAGCCGAACACCCCGACACCCCCGGCCCCCACCACGATCTCCTCACCGACCGTGGTGGTGCCCACCGGGGGTGGCGGCGCGCCCACCCCGCAGGTGCCGACCCAGTCACCGCCGTCGGTGGACAACATGCCGACGGTGCAGGTGCCGTCGGTTCCGGCCGCTCCGGTCACCCCCGCGGGCTAGGAACAACGCGAAGAACCGGCCGTCGCCCGACGGCCGGTTCTTTCGTGTCTGCGTCGAAGCGGGCGGTGCGTGGGCCCGAGTGGATTCGGCGCGTCGGTACCCGCGCGCCGCGGTGTTCTTCGTCTCAGCTGTCGAAGCCGTCGAACCCGTCGCCGTGGAAGGCCTCGTTCATCGAGGCGTCCGCGTATCCCCGGCAGTAGTCCCAGGTGACGTAGGCCTCCGGGGTCGGGTCGTAGGCTGGCTCGTGCGGGCGGACCGTGCCGTCGACCAGCAGCTGCAGCAGGTTCGCGCGCAGCATGTCCCAGTCGTGGTAGTGATCCTGCCTGCAGTCCTCGCAGCTGACCACGAGGCCGCGGATGCCGCGGTGCGCCAGCAGCGCCTCGTAGACGGCGAGATCGGCGAGATCTTCCTCGACCGCGAGGCGCTCGTGGGGATCCAGCGGCTCACCGGGCTCGATGGCGTCGAGCGCGGCGGACGGGTCGGAGGGGTCTCCGGCGAACGGATCCGGCGGCAAGCCAGGTGGTAGATGGTCACGCACATCCCCACGGTACGCAGAACAGGGGGGTCTGCGCCAGCGGTGCGCCGGGCAAGTTTCCCGGGCGGACCGACTGGAACATCGCGTTCACGCGACCGATACCATGGGCGAAAGGCACAGGCGAACCCCGCGCAGCTCGGCGTATTTACGGAAGCCGTCCGTACCGCGCGCCGAGTCCGGAGCGCCTGGCGCCGCCACCGTCCATCCGATTCACACCGCCGCGGTGCCGGTCTCCGACCCGGCGCCCGGTGCCTTCGACGTCCAGGAGGGGTCGATCCGAATGAGTAATCCCGTACCGGGCGAACGACTCGCCGCTCGCCCTCATACGGGTGGTGACGATCCGAACAAGATCGCCATGCTCGGTCTCACGTTCGACGACGTGCTGCTGCTGCCCGCGGCGTCGGACCTCATTCCCAGCTCGGTGGAGACCTCCAGCCTGCTGTCCCGCGAGATCCGGCTGCGCACCCCGCTGGTGAGCTCGGCCATGGACACCGTCACCGAGGCGCGGATGGCGATCGCCATGGCGCGCGCGGGCGGCATGGGGGTGCTGCACCGCAACCTCTCCGCCGCCGACCAGGCCGCCCAGGTGGAGACGGTCAAGCGCTCCGAGGCGGGCATGGTCACCGACCCGGTCACCTGCCGCCCGACCGACACGCTCGCCGAGGTGGACGCCATGTGCGCCCGCTTCCGCATCTCCGGCCTCCCGGTGGTGGACGAGCAGGGCGCGCTGGTCGGCATCATCACCAACCGCGACATGCGCTTCGAGGTGGACCAGAGCCGCAGGGTCGCGGACGTCATGACCAAGGCGCCGTTGATCACCGCGCAGGAGGGCGTCACCGCGGAGGCGGCGCTCGGGCTGCTGCGCAGGCACAAGGTGGAGAAGCTGCCGATCGTCGACGGCGGCGGCAGGCTGCGCGGCCTGATCACCGTGAAGGACTTCGTCAAGACCGACCAGTACCCGAACGCCACCAAGGACCGGGACGGCAGGCTGCTGGTCGGCGCCGCGGTCGGCGTCGGCGAGGACGCCTGGTCGCGCGCCATGACGCTGGCCGACGCGGGCGTCGACGTGCTGGTGGTCGACACCGCGCACGGCCACCAGGCCCAGGTGCTGCAGATGGTCACCAAGGTGAAGACCGAGGTGGGCGAGCGGATCCAGATCATCGGCGGCAACGTCGCGACGCGGGCGGGCGCGCAGGCGCTGGTCGACGCGGGCGCGGACGCGGTGAAGGTCGGCGTCGGCCCCGGCTCGATCTGTACCACCCGCGTGGTCGCGGGCGTCGGCGCGCCGCAGATCACCGCGATCCTGGAGGCGGTCTCGGTGTGCAGGCCCGCGGGCGTCCCGGTGATCGCCGACGGCGGCATCCAGTTCTCCGGCGACATCGCCAAGGCCATCGCGGCGGGCGCCTCCACCGTCATGCTCGGTTCGCTGCTCGCGGGCACCGCGGAATCGCCCGGCGAGCTCATCCTGGTCGGCGGCAAGCAGTTCAAGAGCTACCGCGGCATGGGTTCGCTCGGCGCCATGCAGGGCCGCGGCCAGGCCAAGAGCTTCTCCAAGGACCGCTACTTCCAGGACGACGTGCTGGCCGAGGACAAGCTGGTCCCCGAGGGCATCGAGGGAAGGGTGCCGTTCCGCGGCCCCGTCAACCAGGTGATCCACCAGCTCGTCGGCGGCCTCCGCGCCGCCATGGGCTACACCGGCTCGCAGAACATCGCGCACCTCCAGGACGCCCAGTTCGTCCAGATCACCGCCGCGGGCCTGAAGGAAAGCCACCCGCACGACATCACCATGACCGTCGAGGCCCCCAACTACACCGGCCGCGGCTAAGCTCTACCCCGGTCTTCTGCAGAGGCCGGGGTAGAACCATGTCCGCACCCCGGCGCGGCACACCCCCCGGGGCGGCACCCCCGGGTTCACATCCGGATCCAGCGGCGACGTCGTAGACGAGCCCACAACGGGTTTGCGGCCCGTCCCGCGTCCGGCGGCCGAAGCAATGCGGCGCAGCCGCGAGT